>NZ_JBQEAU010000013.1:3232-56925 GCF_052108595.1 Advenella sp. | reverse complement strand
AGACTTATATCTATCTTGCCGATGCCCTGGATAACACCGCGCCGCAAGAGCCAACGAAAACCACAAGCACGATTCGGCCGACCGATACGCTGGCGGCCGCTATTGCACAGCACTACCCTAATGCGAGCACAGACCTGCTGCAGCTCACGCTGGATCTGCGTGGCCAGGCCTGGGACAAAACAGCGACCTGGCATTACGTTGTGGAAACCGACGTTGACGCCACTGCCGAAGCCGACTTCAATGACTGGTATACACAAGAGCATATGCCAGGCCTGGCAGCCGTACCAGGCACCGTCAGAGCCATGCGCCTACACAATCGTGATGGCGCGCCGCGCTACCACGCGCTCTATTTGCTGCAGGCACAAGACATCTTTGGTTCACCGCAATGGCTTGCAGTCCGAGGCACCGAATGGAGCAGCCGGGTACGCCCGCACTTCAAAAATACCAAACGCACCATGTTCAACATTATCAAGTAAGGAACACGATGACCCGCCTATCAGCGCCGGATCCGGCCACTATGAACGACCATCAAAAGCAGGTATATGCTGCTATTGCCGCGGGCCCACGCGGTCAGGTACGCGGGCCGCTGGCTATCTGGCTGAACCGGCCCGGTCTGGCCGAGCATGCTCAGGCGCTGGGTCAATACTGCCGCTATGACTCGAGTCTTTGCACCCGCCTGTCTGAACTGGCTATTTTGACGATGGCAGTGTTGTGGCAATCTGAGTTTGAATGGTGGGCGCACAAGCCGATCGCGCTCAAAGCGGGTGTTTCACAGGACACTATTGACGCACTGATGCATAACCGTCAGCCCATTCCCTTTGCGCGGGAAGATGAACAGGTTGTACATGATTTTGTGCACACGCTGGTGACCACCCGCCAGATACCCCAGTGGCTGTACGACAAAGCAATCGACACGCTGGGCCAGGACAATGTTGTGGACCTGGTCGGGCTGGCTGGATACTACACTCTGATCTCAATGACCCTGAATGTTTTTGAAGTTGGACTGCCCGAAGGCGCGCAGGCACAGTTCACAAGATAAACTCGAATTTAAACGATGATTTAAACCCCGATAAGCACGGGACATCGAATCCTGCTCTGCCAGCATGCAATGAAACACGACCGGCGTGCGGGTATATAAATGTGCTACCCGCTTTCCAGGGTTTCGTAGGTTTGCAGGCGGGCTGGATCAGGAATATAGACGTCCCTGCCTTCTACCATAATAAGGTTACGCGCACACAAGTCGCGCATGATACGTGAAAAATGCTCTGGTGTGATGTTTAGCAGTGAAGCAACCAGCGCCTTGTTGGTGTTGAAACGGAACTGCCCGCCATCCTGAAGCTGTGCATGCTCAAGAAAATAGTCCACTACGCGCTGGGTAGCCGATTTGAGCGTATAAGACTCTATGTCCTTGAGCAAAGCATACACCCGGCGACTCATGTTGCTGAGCATGCGCATGGCAAATGCCGGCTCGCGTTCAAGCAGGGCGAGCATACTGTCCTTTGAAATATGCAGTAAAAACAGAGCGCTGGTGGCCTGCGCGGACACCAGGCTTTCCATATTCTCCAGAAAGACGCTCTCTTCTCCGAAGCTATCGCCCGGCCCCAGGGTACGTACGACTTTTTCGCCACCATTGGGCGCGACAAACAACAGCTTGACACTGCCGTTGACGACAACGTGAAACCCTTTGCGGGTCGCGCCTTTTTCAATGATGTCATGAATGAGTGCGCCCTTGTGGAACGAGCGATGCGTGACTGACTGCGCTATTGTCTTGACTGCGGCCGGCGCCAGACCTTCGAACATGGGCAAGCGAGCCAGGAATTCACAAACAGATAGACCACCTCTGACCATAGGCTTAATCCTTCCAATGAGAATAAGCGCTATTGTGAAAGCATTAATGAAAATACATTTTGATACAAGTCAATAAAATCTCATCATTTCGATCAATTTTTGTTTAGACCTGCCATTTTTTAAACCTGCCAATCGATCGGCGCCAGGCCTTGGGTTTGGAGATATTCGTTGGCTTTTGAAAAATGCCGGCAGCCAAAAAATCCACGGCTTGCAGATAGCGGAGAAGGATGAACGCCTGTCAGAACCAGGTGGCGTCTTTTGTCTATGAACTCGCCTTTCTTTTTGGCGTGATTGCCCCATAGCATGAACACCAGATGTTCCCTTTTTTCGTTGAGCGCACGAATCACCTGGTCTGTGAATGTTTCCCATCCCCAGGCAGCATGTGAATGAGCCATGCCCGCCTGGACCGTGAGCACTGTATTCAGAAGCAGCACGCCCTGCTGCGCCCACTTTTCAAGATAACCGTGGTTGGGCATGGTGAATCCTGGAATATCGGTTTTAAGTTCCTTGTAAATATTCAAGAGTGACGGCGGAATGCGCACCGACGGTTTGACCGAAAATGCCAGGCCGTGTGCCTGATCCGGTCCATGATAGGGATCCTGCCCCAGAATGACGACTTTGACCTGCTCCAGTGGCGTCAGCCGAAAGGCGCTGAACATGTCTTGTTCCGATGGGTATATCGTATTGCCGTTTGCCCGGGCCTGGTGGACACGTTCGCGCAGCGATATGAAATAAGGCTTTTCCTTTTCGGACCCGATGGCATCGGCCCAGCTTTGGACGACTTCAGTCATGTGTTTTAGCGGCACCAAGCGCCGTATTGGTTAGTGAAAAACCGAATTGTACCAACTATTGTCATGCCCGCCTCGCAGCAGACATGGGTTATCGCGCACTGCCACTGTCTGGCGACATCGAAGTAACCGCTGTTGTCAACACCCGGTCAAACGCGCCTGAAGCAGGTGCTATCAAGGTTGATTCGAGTGTGCCGGGACCCGTATGGATCGGTGCGGACGCGACATCGTCAGTGTGTGACATGGCGGCGCCCAGATCAGGTGCGGCGTATGCCGCCCGCATGAGCGCAACCGCGACCAGCAACGCAGTCGTCAGGCACATCTTTAGCAGCCGTTCCTGAAACAGGTGCGATTGGGGCACATTCATCTGTGCAGTATGTCCTTGATAATCAGCCGCTTACCGAATATGGCGCAGCCTTAAGAAACTGGGGGGAGATTGCAGCGTGAGGCGATTGTACAAGAAAAAGCCATTGCGTTTGTGTCGCTGCATTTGGATCGCCCGGCGCCGTCGTAAAAATATGACACATCGTCGGGCAACGGCGCAAAGGCAAGTGCCAATTGAGCATCAATTTAGGTATTTTTCAGGGGTTTTTCAGCCACATTATCGCAATTGTGTTTAAAGTGAGACTCTTGCGTTTCGTATCACTTTTCAGCTCAACGCCCGGCGGTTTACGACGAATCGCGCTTAACTTAGACAGTCTTGGCAGCTGACCATTCACAAGCTGCTCCCCTAGCGAAGTTCCGTTTATGACCACCCCGCACAGCGCCAGCGAAAATGAAGTCCAGCAGATTGCCTGGAAACAGAACCTGTACGTCTGCCTTTTTGGTTCCTTTACCACCATATTGGCGATGACGCTGATACTACCGATACTACCGGTATATATCCAGAACCTGGGTGTCACCGATCCCGAGGCCGTCGTCAGTTGGTCGGGTTGGATCTTCAGCATCACATTCCTGGCGGCCGGGCTGATGGCGCCGGTGTGGGGCCGGTTTGCCGACCGCTATGGCAGGAAAATCATTCTGATTCGCGCCAGCCTTGGCATGGCCATTGGCATCGCCCTTATCGGTTGCGCGCAAACGGTCTGGCAACTGTTCTGGCTGCGACTGCTGGTCGGGCTGCTGGGCGGCTACGCGTCGGGCGCCACTATTCTGGTGGCTACCCAGACGCCACGCGCCCATACCGGTTGGGCCGTGGGTATGCTGGCCTCGGGCACGCTGGCCGGCAACCTGCTGGGCCCTCTGATCGGCGGCATCGTGCCGGCGTTGCTGGGAATCCGACTGACATTTTTTGTTGCCGGCGGCATTATTCTGCTCGCGTTTTTCTGTACAGTATTCATGATCCGCGAAACCCACAAGCCACGCGAGGCGCCGCCCAAAAACGCAATACCCTACTCGTTCTGGAAATCGGGCCAGCAGCGCAATCTGGTGTTGCTGATGCTGCTGGCCGGTACCCTGCTGATGTTTGCCAATATGTCGGTAGAGCCCATCATTACGCTTTATCTGGCGTCGCTGCGTACACTGACCGACCAGATTCCCTTGCTGGCGGGCATTGCCATGTCCGCCACAGCCTTCGGCAGCATGCTGTTTTCTTCAAGGGCAGGACGCTGGGGCGACACGCACGGTCACCTTAAAATGCTGATAGCAAGCTTTATCGCAACGGCTGTTCTGTTACTGCTGCAAGGACTGGCCCAGACCGACTGGCAATTTATCACCTTGCGTTTTCTGATGGGGATGACGCTTTGCGGCATTATGCCGGCGCTGACAGCCATGATCCGACATAATGTGCCGGCCGATGCCGCCGGTGGCGTACTCGGATATGCAACGTCCACGCAATATGCCGGCCTGGTACTGGGACCGCTGGCCGGAGGATTGGTTGCCAATCAGGCAGGATTTACGGCTGTGTTCCTGATGACCGGGGCGGTCATGCTGCTTGCCGCAGCATTGCTTTTCAGGCAAATGCGCACGACCGCCGGGCCGGATACCGCCTGAGCGGAACGCCTCAAGCAAACGAACGCTTCAGGGAAACACGAGCGCCCTACTTGAATCTGCCGCCGAATACCAGCGACAAAATGGCCAGTACAATGAAGACAACGAACAGGATCTTGGCGATGGACGCGGCCCCGGCCGCAATACCACCAAAGCCCAGAACAGCGGCGATGATGGCAATAATGAAAAATACGACGGCATAGTGCAACATGGGCTTCTCCTGCTACATTGTTGGTTATTAATAATCAAACAACAGGCCCGTACTGCATTTACGGTTGAGTATTCTGATCTTTAATTCAACTGAAATCGGGCACTGCGTGTACTCACGATTTACTTAATAAAGACTGCACGTGAATATTACCATACGTCGCGAAAACGAGAATACCTGCGATGTGAATCATAGCGGCGGTCCCAGCGATGACGACGGTCATACCTGCGATCATCACTGTAATAACGCGGCTTGTTACGCCAGCCATGATGGCGGTAACGTGGATGATGCCTGTGATAATGACGATCGCCGTAATGGCGGTGGTCAACCTGCATTGTATAAGGGTGGCTGCTATACCCACGCTCGTAGGGACGCTCGTTTGCCAGTGCAGACGTAGCCGCGCCCAAAGACAGGCAGGCAAGAACGATAGCAAGCAGTTTTTTGATGGAGACCATAGTCATACTCCTTTCTTGACGGCATACCATTTTGGTGCCGAAACCATGTGTATGAAAAACACGATTCGATAGTAATAGCCTGCACGCGCGATTGCTATTACCAAATATGACTGGCATTTCGCAGGGTTTCTATTCAGACTCCGACCAATTTCGGTCGGTTTCAGAAACGGGTTATTTGCGCCTCCGGGAGCGCGCCGCGCCGCTTGCGCCGCCGCAACAATCATTGCAAAAGGTCGTATTTTCAATATTTTTCAAGACAGCAGCGTACACCCGGGTAGCGTACGCTGACGCTGCCAATTCAGCGAATCATGGTTGTCCTGTGGCCTGCTGTCTAATTCAATTGATATTGATTTTTGTCAACTGCACAACAGACCAGAACCCGCACAATGAGATATTCACAAGCGCCGCGTCTCATCAGTCAATACCACGGGAACCGGCTACGCAGCTTTGTGCTCAATCCAACCAGGACACCCGCATGCATTCCTTCTCGCCCCTACGAATCAAAAATCATACATTGTTGCCGATGGTGCAAGGCGGCATGGGCGTCGGTATTTCCGCCAGCAGCTTGTCCGCGGCCGTCGCGCGTGAAAATGCCGTGGGAACCATCGCCAGCATCGACCTGCGGCACCTGCATCCGGATCTGCTGGAGCAATCCAGGGCACTGGCCAGCCAGGAACACTATGACAGGCTCAACCGGATCGCCCTGGACCGGGAGGTCAAAAAGGCCTTAAAACACGCCAACGGCCAGGGCATGATCGCCGTCAACGTGATGAAGGCAGTAAGCGACTACGCCGCCCTTGTACAGCAGGCCTGCGAGTCCGGAGCGCAAGCGATTGTCATGGGAGCCGGGCTGCCGCTGGAATTGCCGGACCTGACCCGCGAGCATCCCGACGTCGCGCTCATTCCAATTCTGTCCGAATCGCGCGGCATACAGATTGTGCTCAAGCGCTGGATGAAGAAAAACCGCCTGCCCGATGCCATTGTGATCGAGCACCCAAATCACGCCGGCGGCCATTTGGGCGCAACGACTATTGACGATCTGGGCAGTGGCCGCTTCTCTTTTGCCCGAGTGCTGGAAGAAACCGTGCAGGTGTTTCGGCAACTGGGGCTGGAGGGCGAAAAGATCCCGCTCATTCTGGCCGGTGGAATGGCTAATGTGCGCAAGATCAGTACCGCACTGCGGCAATGGGGGGCGGCCGCCGTACAGATCGGCACCGCGTTCGCCGTCACCCGCGAGGGCGACGCGCATGACAATTTCAAGCAGATACTGGCTGGCGCCAGAGACGAAGATATTGTCGAATTCATGTCCGTCGCCGGACTCCCGGCACGGGCGGTGATAACGCCCTATCTACAGAAATACCTGCGCAACGAGCAAAAACTCCAGGCATCTGCCAAGGCCGATCCGCGCCGCTGTGTACAAAGCATGAACTGCCTGCAGGTATGTGGACTGCGCGACGGCATTTCAAAAATCGGTCAATTCTGCATCGACCAGCGCCTGACCGACGCGTTCAACGGCGATGTGCGCAAGGGTCTGTTTTTCCGGGGCAAGGATCCGTTGCCGTTTGGCCAGCAGATTCGCAGCGTGTACGACACCATTCAGTACCTGCTGACCGGGAATGCCGCGCCGCAGGTCAATCACGCTTTGGCGTAACGCGCCAGCAATTTGTCAAGCTGGCCGGCAAACGCACGCGTGTCTGCCTGATCAAAAGACCTGGGGCCGCCGGTTTCAATGCCGGCACTGCGCAACTCTTCCATCATGTCGCGCATGGTCAGCCGCTCGCGGATGGTTTCCTTTGAATACAGCTCCCCACGAGGATTCAATGCCTGAACCCCCTTTTCCAGCACTTCGGCAGCCAGCGGGATATCTGCAGTGATCACCAGGTCGCCAGCGCTGGCGTGCTGGCTGATATAGGCATCGGCAACATCGAAACCCCGCGGTACCTGACGTGACTGAATATAAACAGACGGGGGCACATTGAGCATCTGATTGGCCACCAGCGTCGTTTTCACCTGCCAGCGCACAGCGGCTCTGAACAGAATGTTTTTGATCACAACCGGGCACGCGTCCGCATCCACCCAAATTTCCATTTCCTGCTCCTGCCGCAGACAACCCGATTTACAGTCTCTGGCCAGACTGTCCGATGTATACGTTTATCCTGTAGACACCTACGCACCATTGCGCCAACTCGCAAAATTATACGGCGCTTTGCCCGCCAGTCGTCAAAAGGATGCTACCCGTGCTGCGATCGCTTATCTGTTAGGCCGTGTATTTGTAAGCAGGCGCGTATTGCCGTGGCAACATCGCATGCCAAATGGCAGTTGCGATAGCAATAGTAAAAATAATAGCAACGGGCATTGCAGATGACCATCTGTCGGCGGCACCCTGAGCCAGTTGCCCCTGAGCGTTCAACACACCAGAAAACATGTGACATCCGCGCATGCCCGCCCCAGCCCAAATGCAGAGCCTCGACCAACCATGCACGTGTCTGCGTTACTCCAGGGCCAGGCTGACTGCCCTGGCATCCAGCAGTTTGTCCCGATGCTTGACCAATATCCGATAGGTATCCCGGGAAAAATCACCTTTGCCACAGTCCATCAGTGTCTGCAATTCAGTTTCGTCCCGGGCCGTTCCCAAATAGCACCACTGATGAATGACATGCACCAGATTTCCTTCTCGCAGCAGCGCAGCGCCCTCGAATGGCCAGTCCCGCAGCCTTAACGCCGACAAGGCGGTCATCAGTCGGGCCGAATGGGCAATAGGCGACTCTTGCCCGACGCAGGCGCCGGCACAAGACTTCAATTGCCGCGCAAAACACGGGCTGGCGCTGTGTACCTTCTCCAGACCAAGCGTTGCCTTGCATAGTTTTTCGCTTTTGATGATAGCCAGTAGCGCCTCTTTCGCATCCCGCGCAGATGAAAACAGACCGTACAGATGCAAGCCATGCCCGATCGCAATGTCAGTTCCGCCCAAAAGAACGGGAACCCACAGGCCGGGGGACTTCTCGATCAGTTGCCAGGTAAAAACATCCTTTTGTCTGCGCAACTGGCGATTCAAGGTGGGCATGCATTCCTTGATCAAGCGCGACTCGGTCAGCAGCGCATCCACTTCGCCGGCACAGCGAATATGCTCGATACGTCGAATCTGCATGGAAATTTTCATTTCCTTGGGCGCCGTATGATCGCTGGCAAAATGCGATAGTACTCGCTGGCGCAAACGATTGCTTTTGCCAATATATATCGGCAGCTCGTTCTCGCCATAAAACACATAGACGCCAAAACTATTGGGCAAAGCGTCGATCACGGCCGGATCAATATGCGCCGGCAGCGATGGCCGGGCTACCAGGCCCTGCACAATGTCATCAACGATTTTCCGCTCGTGCTCCCGGCAGACACATTCCCAGAACTGCAGCAATGCATAAGCATCATCGTAGGCGCGGTGCCTGTCCTGCATGGTCAGGCCATGCCGCTGAATCAGGTAATCGAGCCCGTGACGCCGGTGCTGCGGATAGAGTCGGCGGGACAGCTTGACGGTACAAAGCATATTTGCCTTGAAATCCTGCCCTACCCGCCGAAAGGCATTCTTGATAAAACCATAATCAAAGCGGGCGTTATGGGCGACAAAAATGTGCCCGGCAAGCAGTTGCTGAATGTGTTCTGCCAGTTGCGCAAAGGTGGGCGCACTGGCCACCATCTGGCTGGTAATTCCTGTCAGGCTTTCTATATAGCCCGGGATACGGCATTCCGGATTGATCAGGCTTTGCCAGGTACTGACGGAGTGCCCGTCATAGCGCACAATGGCGATCTCGGTCAGACGATCGGTCGAAGCCGACCCGCCGGTCGTTTCGACATCGACAAAAGCAAAGGGCTTGTCTGGAGTAGCAACAGTTGGAGCGTAGCTGGACATGGGCAGGATTGAGCACTGTAAATTTATACAGCATTTATACACCATTCTGGCCCACTGTGCTGCAGACTTCAGCCCCCTGTTGCAATTGCGCCAAGTGCGTCTGCAAAACCATATTGGTATCTTTATAGAGAGTCGATCTCTTGCCTTGATCCCAGTGCCTGCAGGCCTGATCGATATGCCCGGCTCCGACCGTTAAGTCCAGGGAATGAAAGGGCACGCACGCCAATGGCCAGCAGTCCGGCACTGACGCCACAAGCGATGCGGTCTATTCGGCCGGGCGTCGCCTGTTGGTGAGCCATGCACGCATATCGTCAAATGCCGGTATGCCGGAAACCAATACCAGCAGGCAAGCCAAGGGTACCGTCGCGATATAGCCAATATGATTAAACCCCCAGGCCCCCATTGTGCCGCCAGCAAAAAAAGCAATCAGCAACGCACAATGCAGACGCAGGCGAGCCCGATCTGCCACCACAAAATGGCTGTCTTCCCGCACGCGTCCCCGGTTCCAATAGAACAGCTTACCCAGCTCAATGCCGATATCGGTAACGATTCCCGTCACATGGGTGGTTCGGATAACGGAACGGGAAAGCTTGGTGATCAACGCATTCTGCAAGCCCATGAGAAACGACAGAATCATGACTGTGATCGGCACAAATAGACCGTGCATCTGGGCAAGCCGGGCCCCCAGTACGCCGAAACACAGCAGCAACACCGCTTCCAGTAAAAGTGGCAAGGCATACTCGCTGCGCATTTGGTGCACCCTGGCGTAATTGACCATGATGGTGGTGCAAATGCTTCCGCACAGAAAACAGATCAATGCAGCCAAACCAGCCAGGACCAGCTCGTACGCGCCCAGAATCAACTGATCAGCCATGGTCGAAACAATACCGGTCATGTGCGAGGTGTATTGATGAACCGCCAGAAATCCACCGGCATTGATTGCGCCGGCCACAAAGGCCAGCAGTGTGCCGATCTGTTTATCGGCTTTCTGTGTGCGAACAGAATCGGTCAGCGTTCGGGTATATCTGAGTGGCATATAGGTGACGGCCCGGTTGTACAGGCTAGCGTGAAAAGGACATCGATCATTTTATTGTTTGCACCTATTATATGCCGTTTGCAGAACAATGGCGCGAACCATGATCGGACCACGCAGACTGGCGCTTCTCAGACAGCGGCAGCCACTTGATAAAGCCCCAGTACGATCAGACTGCAAAAGAAAACCTTCTTGAAATGGGCCACTGGCAACCTTTGCCTGAGCGATTGCCCCAATGACATACCCATCAGTGCCGGGATCAGCATCAGCAGTGAGACCCCTGCGGCGCCAGGGGCATAGCTGTGGTTGAGCCACAGCCCCAGGGCCAATGCAATAGTTGAAACACTAAAGGACACTCCCATCGCCTGAATCAGGCGATCGCGTGACAGTTGCAGCGCCTGCAGATAGGGTACTGCCGGCACAACGAAAACACCGGTTGCCGCGGTAATGAATCCGGTCGCAAAGCCGACCAATGGCCCCATCCAGGTTCGTGCAGCAGGTGAAACCACGATTGAACGCCCGGTCAACCCCCAACATGCATAGGCCACCAGCGCCACCCCAAGGGCGACGCCGGCTGCATCTCCGGCTGGCGCCCCCAACAGCCAGGCTCCCATCATCGTACCGGCAAATATCCCAATCTGCATTGTGCCAATACTACGCAATAATGGAGGCACGGCATCAAAGGGCCGCATTTGCCAGATATTGGTCAACAGCGACGGAATCACCAGCAATGCCGCGGCCTGCGCCGGCGACATCAACAATGCCAGCAACGCCATGGAAATGGTGGGCAGACCCAGCCCCACAACGCCCTTGACTGCGCCGGCAAGGATGAACACGGTTGTCACCAGCACCAGTGTGCCGACTGAATAGGCGCCATTTGCGTTGAAGATAGGGAAATGCTCAGTGAAAAAGTCCATGAATTGTGCGCCATAAAAAGTGTGAGCACGTGCTCAATTGGAAATATGCATAAGGAAATACCTTAAGCTGGTCGTGAGAACATGGACTCATCTACAGCCAGTACTCACGACCATTGCCGAAGACTTTGCCGATTCCTCAGAGACAAAATAGCAACATGTCTCTATTGTAGGGGCTGGTCAAAAAGCTGAAAATCAGGAAATGTCGATTACAGATTAAGGAATTTCCATAATCAGCCTGTTATACTGCGACCATGCGCTTTGACCTGGCCGACCTTCGCCTGTTCCTGAGCGTGCACGAATCGGGCACCATTACCGAAGCTGCACGCCGCTGCCATATCACCACGGCATCGGCCAGTGAGCGCATAAAGGGAATGGAAGACGTGCTGGGCGTGCTGCTGCTCAATCGCAGCCACAGAGGCGTGCAACTGACGCCTGCCGGGCGCACGCTGCTGCATCACGCCAGCGTTGTAGTGCAGCAAATGGAACGCATGCACGGCGACCTGGGGCAGTACAGCAGCGGGATCAAAGGACATGTCAGGCTGTTGGGCAACACATCGGCCTGCAACGAGCACCTGCCGGCGTTGCTGGGCACCTTCCTGAAGCGTCACCCTGATATTTCAATCGATTTGGAGGAACGCACCAGTACTGATATTGCTGATCTGATCCGCCAGGGCATGGCCGATATCGGGCTGGTTGCCGATTCGGCTGATCTGCACGACCTTCAACTTTTCCCGGTAGGCGCAGACCGACTTGTTGTTATTACCGGGCCCGAGTATCCTGAAGCCATTGCAAATCCGGCCAGTCTTGCCCAGATCAGCCATCTGGACTTTGCCGGACTGGTGGCAGGCAGCGCCTTGCAGGAGCACATTGCAGCGCATGGTCGCCAGGCGGGCAGGCATCTGCATTACCGGGTGCGGGTACGCAGCATCGACGCAGTCTGCAGAATGGTAGGCAATGGGGTCGGGATTGCCATTGTGCCGCTGGCTGCTGCCAAACGCCACCGTCGGGCACAGCAATTGAATATCATTGCACTTTCTGACGCCTGGGCCTGCCGCAATCTGGTGCTATGCGTACGGGACAGCGAACAATTACCAGCCTATGTAACGGCGCTGATGCAACATATTCTGGCTCCTGAATAAAACACGGATGCATCCGGCCCCTTCTTGCCTCAAAGGATCGCGCGCATGAAACCACACAATACTGATTCTGCAGATACAACGCCCGCGCAACAGGACCCGCACTGGGAGATTGATGGCGCAGCCATGTACCGCGCCGCCAGCTTTGCCGTGGCGCTACCTTCGTTCATGATCGGCACCGCCCTGTTCATGCTGGGGTTTTCATTGTCAAACCCTACGGTGCTGCATATCGCCTGCATTCTGTACAGCCTGTCCTTTGCAGGTTTCACCAGCCGCTTTATCGTGGGCCAGCGGCCCTGGCTTAGTGCCCCCCCTTACATTGCATGCATCGCCGCAGCCGGACTGGCTTTCTATGCGGTGGCCAGACTGGGGCTGCTGCTGGTTCGCTGATCCTGCCGGGTGTCGGACCTGCTCAAACCGCCTTTACGGAGCACATTCGCTTCACTCTTGCGCCCAAAGATGCAAACTTGACATTTGTTAAATTGTGCTTTGGGAGCCATCCCCCTACAATGGCGTTAACTCATTGCTTTTGGGTGAACTCGCCAGCTATTGCAGCTGGCTTTTTTTTGCCCTGCGTTTATGCTCCCGTATCCAGCTTCTGTATTCAACATAGGTACTTGTGGATATCAAGCAACATATACTGGTTTTCACCGAATGCATCAACTTGTAATAAAAGTGTAAAATCGGTATGTATTCACGTGGAGATGAGTATGAACGCAGCATACCAGCAGGTCCATATCGGCCTGATCCGAAAGGCAGTGACCAAGTATAAACTGGCCCGCTCCAGCGGCAACAGGAACGTGGCAAAAGGTTACATGCTTCAGGTTCGCGATTTGATTCGCGCCTTCAAGGCTGGCACATAAGCAGCCTTCTAAGTAATTCGCCAGGCATCGCAGTACCGGACGCCTGTGATCTTCGCGCCGCTGTCGCCTGCGTATTGCATTTACTTGCCATCACTGTCAGCACCGTCTTCGCTGTCTTCTTACCCCGCCTGTCCCCAACCTGGACTCTCCCTCAATTGCGTTCATTGAACCCTTAGTGCTGCCCTTGCCTGCGTATGTACAATCTATGCTGAGCCTCAAAGCATCGGACCTATAGTGTGTTTTACCCTTGCCCCCGGAAAGCATGGTCATATCCACCATAAAAGCCACTGACAGTGGCAACCCAACAGAAGCATAAAAGAGAAAAATCCTGAAGTGATCCCCAGGCAGAAAAACAGTCCTCCAAACCAGAGAGGCCATCACCTTGCCAGAAGCCCCCCTTGCAAATCGATCAACGACATCGATGCGCCCCACGCCTGGCCATTGCACTGGCCATCGAATCCTCTCCTATAATCGAACTGGGGAGACATTCTGTCTTGATTAATCATTCACTAATGACCAGTCATGGATAACAATATACAGCAACGAATAACAGCCAGCTTCAACAAACAGGGATTGATGCATACCCTGGGCGCCAGATTGACGCTGATACAGGAAGCAGAGGTGCACATCACATTGCCATTTTCAACGCACCTGTCGCAGCAGCACGGCTATTTGCATGCCGGCGCCGTCACCAGCATTGTCGACAGCGCTTGCGGTTATGCCGCCCTGACCATGGCGCCGGCCGGATATGAAGTTGTGACTGCGGAGTTTAAAATCAATCTGCTGCGCCCGGCGCTTGGCCCGGCCTTTATCGCAATCGGAAAAGTACAGAATGCGGGCAGACTGCTGACCGTTTGCACGGGAGAAGTCCACAAGCTGGACGACAACGGCAGCGTTGGCAAAACCGTTGCGTTGATCCAGGCCACCATTGTGAATGTTGCCCATAACGGTTGAGACGAAGGACCTTTGCCATGACGCAGCCAATTCAAATAATCACAACCGATGGATACCAGCTGCAGGCGAACTTGTGGCGCCTTGCGCAGATCAATTCGCACCGCCCCGTGGTCATCATCAATAGCGCCACATCAGTACGCTGTCGATACTACGACAGGTTTGCCCAGGCATTGCACGCACGGGGCTGCACAGTGCTGACCTATGACTATCGCGGTATCGGCGATTCAAAATACGGCTCATTGCGCGGCCTTGCAGCAGGATGGCTCGATTGGGGCCAGGCGGATTTTGAAGCGGTGCTTCAATATGTCCACACCCATTTTTGCAATTCACCCATCTATGTCGTGGGCCATTCGATTGGCGGATTTCTGATCGGACTGGCGCCATCGTCACATTTGATCAAGCGCATTTTCACCATGGGCGCGCAGTACGCTTACTGGCGCGATTATGCACGCCGGTCACGTACCAGCATGTTCCTGCAATGGCATGTCGTCATGCCGCTACTGACAAAGGCATTCGGATTCGTACCGGCCAGGCGCCTGGGGTGGATGGAAGACACGCCCAAAGGCGTGGCTATGGACTGGGCCGGCATGGGCCCACGGTTTGAACGATCTATTGGTCGCAAATACGGCAAAACGGTCGCCGAAATGAGCGTACTGCCGGCTCGCTTTGGGCAAGTGGAGGCATCGGTGCTGGCGCTGGGTGTCAGTGACGATCCCTTTGGTACACCGGCTGCACTGGACCGAGTACTTGACTACTATAGCGGCTGCGAACGATATCACCTGCGAATATCACCAGCCAGCATTGAACATGAGAAAATCGGGCACTTCGCGTTCTTCCACAGCCGCTTCGTTGACTCGCTGTGGCCAATTGCCTTTGACTGGTTGCTTGAAGAAGTCATTGAACCTGCGCGGGGCACGATCATCAGCCACAGGGTTAAACAAGAAGCATACCGAACCACCTGACCTGCAATCACGCTGACGGCATCATCGCTGTCCGGATATAGCCACCTTTACCAAAAACGGCCATAAGCCAAGGCTTTCGTCACGTCACGGTCCCCTTCTCTTCTGATATGATTTACACGACCATGGAACCGTTGTGCGCCCCTGCGCGCATATTAACTCATTATCAGACGGTTTTACTGCTGTCAGACTGTAGGCACCGTGCCACCATCGATCACATATTCGGTGCCAGTGATTGAGCCCGCTCTGGGCGACACCAGGAAAGCGATAAGATCAGCCACTTCCTGCGGCTTGGCCGGGCGCCCTAACGGAATCCCGCCAAGCGCGTCCATGATTATTTTTTTCCCGCCGGCATAATCGGTATTGTTGTTTTGCGCCAGGCGACTAGCCAGTTGTGCGGCGGCCTCGGTTTCAATCCAGCCTGGCGATACCCGGATTACCCGCCCCCCTTTTGGAGATACTTCTTTTGACAGGCTCTTGCTGTAGGTGGCCAGTGCTGCCTTAGCTGCGGCATAGGCAGTTGTAGCTTCCGGCAATGGCAGTTCGTGCTGAATGGAGGTGACATGAATAATCACGCCTGATCCCTGCTTGATCATGGACGGCAGCAAGGATCGATCAATACGAACAGCTGGCATCAGATTCAGGTTCAGCTCCTCTTGCCAATACTGGTCGTTCAACGCCAGATAACCGCCGGGTGGCGAACTCGATCCGCCAACAACATGAATGAGGAAATCAACACCACCCCATTGTTCCAGTACAGCATCGCATACCGCAGCGCATCCGTCTGGCGTAGCGATATCTGCGGCAAAGTAGGATATATTGTCCGGCGCGCGATCGGGCACCTTGCGGGCTGTAGCAATGATGTGTACGCCCAGCTCATGCAGCACGTTGACAACCTCTGCCCCCACACCCGCGGTGCCGCCGGTAACCAGCGCCCGACAGCCTTCGATATTCAGGTCAAAGCTCATGGGGCAATCTCCAGCGAGGCGATTTTATTGTCTTCTAGTACGAAACGATACCGGATATGAATTGGACTGCCTGGAAAATTGCCTTGCAAACGGCTGCTCACGATGATTTGCTGGTCCTGTTCGATCACATCGAAAGGCTCGGACGTATAGACGTATTTTGCAGTCGCTTCAGCGCGCCAGCGCTCAATGGCAGCGCGTCCGTTATACGTTTGCTTTTCATCTATAACGACACCTTGTTCAGTAAAGCAATCGGCGAGCGCCTTGCCGTTATCTCTATCGGCATTGAAATAAGCCAGGATCGGTTCCGGTAAATTGACAGACATTCAAGTTCTCCATGCATGTGGGGTAAACAAAAATCGACAGCTTTAATTTGATTTTTGAACATACTGGCACTAAACTTACTTTTCAACAAGTACGCACTAAAAAGTAAGTGCTAAAAAGTAAGCACCATTGACCCACAAAGAAATGACCATGAACATAACCCGACCCGCGTATACCGCCGATACAGCAGCCGATGGCGTTGAGCAGGCGATTCGCGTGCTGGAAGGACGCTGGAAACTGCTTATTCTGTTTCGTCTTTTTGGTGGAAGTTTACTGCGTTTTTCCGAACTCGAACGCACACTGCCTGGCATTTCCCAGAAGATGCTGATTCAGCAATTACGCCAATTGGAGACCGACGGCATTGTGCGTCGGATCGATCACCAAGAGGTGCCACCCAAAGTGGAATACGGCCTGACTGAATGGGGCCAGGCGCTGTGCCCTGCCCTGGATTCGCTGCTCAAATGGGCCGAACAGCGTCCCTGAGCGCGGCGGATTGGCAGCACACACGCGCCTTGAGCAAGAACTGAAAAATAGATTCATGCCATTGCCGGATTGCCAGATCGCGATTTGTCATCAATGGTAGCTGTAGCGGCCCCTGCGGGACAAATAAAGAGATAGACAGGCAGATTTTTGAAAAATTGACAGGCAATAAAAAACCCGCAGGGCAAAATGCTTGCGGGCTTGATGATATTGTCTGGCCGGTGATAAAGCTTAAAAAGTCTTTGAAAAAACTCGAATACTCTACCAGTGCATGACAGATAAAACTGGTAGGCAGTACTGGATTCGAACCAGCGACCTCTACGATGTCAACGTAGCGCTCTAACCAACTGAGCTAACCGCCTTCAAGAAAGAAGAGAATTCTAACACTGTATTGCCTGGCTTGTCCACATTTTTGAACCACAAAGATGAACAATTTAATCAGACTGTCTCAATCACGGGATATGCTCTTCGATTGATAGCCAATGCCGGAGTCGACAGTGCCATAAATCTGGACTTTACTGCCGCTGCGCCCGCTGTCCGCCGCCTTACCAGCGCACCCGCCGAGCAGACCAAAACCCAGGAAAAGGGCCAGAGTGCATATCATCGCTTTCATAAAAATTCCTTGAGCTGCTTAAGTATCAACTGACCCGATACGTTCAGGCGGCAATAATATCCAGTTTGGCAACGGCCAGGGCCAGCGTTTTGGCGCCGGCATCCCTGAATACGATCTCCGCCTGGGCATCTGCGCCCTGCCCGCTTAATCTGATGATGGTTCCATCGCCAAAGCGCGCGTGACGCACGCCCTGGCCAATCCTGTATTGTTTGCCGCTGACACTGACGCCCGAGCTTAAACTGCGCGGCGCCCGCGGCTCTATTCTGCCCGTGGGAGGACGTGCGTGCGCGTCAACATGCAAACGCATGCCCCAGGAAGGCTCGGCCTGCTCGCGCGTACGCGGCGTCAGCCATTTCAGATGATCCTCGGGCAATTCGTCCAGAAAGCGCGATCGCATCGAGTAACGCGTCTGTCCATGCAACATGCGCGCATGTGCCAAACTGATGGTCAGGCGTTCCTTGGCACGGGTAATGGCCACATACATCAGGCGGCGTTCTTCCTGTAGTCCGTCCTCGGCCATCATGCTGTTTTCGTGAGGAAACAGGCCCTCTTCCACACCTGTGATAAAGACCGAATCAAATTCCAGCCCTTTGGCGGCATGAATGGTCATGAGCTGAACGGCATCCTGACCGGCCTGTGCCTGGTTGTCGCCTGCTTCAAGCGAGGCATGGGACAAAAAAAGCGCCAGCGGTGTTGTCTGCTCCTGGGCAAAAGGCGAATCGGGATCGTCAGGTGCTACCGAGCGCTCAACCAGGGCCATGGCGGCCTTGCCATCCAGATTTTCCTCGGCACAGAACGCAGTGGCCGCATTGATAAGCTCACCCAGATTTTCCAGCCGTTCCGCTCCTTCGCGTTCGGCTTCGTAGTGTGTGGTCAAGCCGGAAATGTCATTGACGTGCTTGATCAGTTCCGCAAGCGTCAAGGTTTGCGCCGCTTCGCGCAGCGTTTCGATCAATTTGGCAAAGGCCAGCAGCTTGCCACCACTGCGGCCAGACACTGCCCCCACAGCGTGAATCAGGTTGCACCCAATCTGACGTGCCGAGTCAGTGAGGTTTTCCAGGGTTCTGGCGCCAATACCGCGCGTCGGAAAGTTAACAACGCGCATGAATGAAGTATCATCATCACCGCTGGCTACTAACCTGAGGTAGGCCAGAACATGCTTGATTTCCTGGCGCTCGAAAAAGCGCAGGCCGCCGTATACCTTGTAAGGAATGTGCGCGGAAAAAAGGGCGTGTTCGATGGGCCGCGATTGCGCATTGCTGCGATACAAAACCGCAATTTCACTGCGCATGCGGCCTTCACTGATCTGCGCACGAATTTCGTCCACGACCCACTGGGCTTCCATCAGATCGGTAGGCTGCTCAACAACTCGAAGCAGCTCGCCTTCTCCCCTGTCGGTCCACAGATTTTTGCCAAGACGCTCCGTATTGTGCTCGATCAGCGCATTGGCGGCATCCAGAATGTGGCCAAAGGAACGGTAGTTCTGTTCCAGCCGGATAATATTGTCGCCGGCATAATCGCGTTCAAAGGTGGACATATTGCCCACGTTGGCGCCACGGAAGGCATAGATGGACTGGTCATCGTCACCCACGGCAAACAGCGACGCATCGCCGCCTGCCAGCAGGCAGAGCCATTTGTATTGCAGTGTATTGGTGTCCTGAAACTCGTCGACCAGAATATATCGAAAACGCCGCTGATAGTGCTCGCGCACCAGGGCATTGCGTGACAACAGCTCATAGGCGCGCAGCAGCAATTCGGCAAAATCGACGACACCCTCGCGCTGGCACTGCTCCTGGTACAACTGATAAATTTCTGCCAATCGCTTGCGATGTGCATCCCACACCTCAACGTGCTCGGGCCGTTCGCCGTTTTCCTTGGCATTATTAATGAAGCGCTGCACGTCCCTGGGCGGAAACTTTTCGTCGTCGATATCATTGGCTTTGATCAGGCGCTTGATAGCTGCCAGCTGATCTGCGATATCCAGGATCTGGAAATTTTGTGACAAACCGGCATCGCGATAATGAGCGCGCAAGAGCCGGTTGCATAAACCATGAAAAGTGCCGACCCACATGCCGCGGGTGTCCACCGGCAACATGGCCGTCAGGCGTGTGAGCATTTCACGCGCCGCCTTATTGGTAAAGGTAACGGCCAGCACACCGTATGGACTGACTTTTCCATTCTGGATAAGCCAGGCCATGCGGGTGGTTAGAACTTTGGTTTTACCACTACCGGCGCCAGCCAGAACAAGTGTATGCTTACTGGCTGTGGTAACGGCCGCCAGTTGCTCAGGATTTAACTGCCCAATCATGCGGCATAGCGGCGCAGACGGAGAGCAAACTGTTCAAGGCTCTGAATACCGCTTTGCTGCGCATGCTGGCACCACTGTTGCAGGTCACCAAGCAATTGCTCACTGCTAGCAGTGGAGCTTGTCCATACACGATACAGTTCTTCGCGCATATGAACCAGCTTGGCCAGCATCGTGTTTTGCGACAGCATGCTGTCGAGCTCCTGTTTTTCCTGTGGATTCAGGGCCAGATCGGCCTGTCCAAGGCGCGACTGTACTTTCTGCAGCAGTTCACGTTCCTGGTCGCTGGCGCCAGCCTGGGTCAGGCGCTTGATTTCAGACTGGACGGACTGGCGCAACATGCTGGCGTAACGCGCCATGATTTCATAGCGGTGCGTAATCACCCCTTGCAGAGTTTGCTCGGTCACAGAATCGGACTTTTCGCGAACCAGTTTCAGCTTGGGCGCAACCTTCTTGACCTGCGCCAGGCGCAGTGCCTGCAAAATCCGGATATAGCCCCAGCCGATATCGAACTCATACCATTTGCTGGAAAACTTGGCGGACGTACCGTAAGCATGGTGATTGTTGTGCAACTCTTCGCCACCGATGATAATGCCGATGGGGAACAAATTAGTACTGGTATCGGGGCTGGAAAAATTCCGGTATCCGATATAGTGACCCAGACCGTTGACCACGCCGGCGGCCCAGAATGGGATCCATGCCATTTGCACAGCCCACACGGTCAGACCGAGTGCGCCGAACAACAGCAGGTCGATGGCCAGCATAGTGAAAATGCCCAGCGTGGTATGGCGGGAATAGACGTTGCGTTCCATCCAGTCATCGGGCGTGCCGTGACTGAAGCGCTTGACGGTTTCTTCGTTGGCGGCCTCTTCACGATACAGCTCTGCCCCTTTCCACAAGACCCGGTCGATACCGTAAATAATGGGAGAGTGAGGATCGCCTTCACGTTCGCATTTGGCATGGTGCTTGCGGTGGATCGCCACCCACTCACGCGTGACCATCCCTGTGGTCAGCCAGAGCCAGAAGCGGAAGAAATGCGACACGGCCGGATGCAGATCCAGCCCCCGATGAGCCTGACTGCGGTGCAGATAAATCGTTACCGCGGCAATGGTGATGTGCGTAAGCACCAGCGTGACAAGAATCACCTGCCACCAGCCAAGTTGCAAAAAGCCACCGGAAATAAAGTCGAGAATTGTATCCATATACCCTTTAAGGTCTCCTGAGATGCCCAAGATTACCGGGCATTGGCCCGCTGCGGCGGGCAGTGTGCCCTTATTCGGGCAGGATGCTGAGCGATATCAAATCGCGCAGGAATTATAACACTATGATTTAACTAAGAAAAAACTTTATTGCCTTTTTTCTTGATTTTGAGCAAGTTGTGAGCAGAATGTCATTATTCTGACACAGTACCCGCTGCTTTTCTTTAAATATAGCCCTATTTTCAGTCTGCAATGCGCGTTTATACACCGATTGTGTTGCGCAAGGTTACAAACGCACATTCACAGAGAAATTAGCGGGTTTTAACCGCCTATTTCTCTATTTTAAGACCATTTTGACAACAACAGGTTCCCTGCCGCAGCAAATTTATTTACTACGTTCCAGCACAGCGGCAAAAAAGCCGTCGGTGCCGTGAACATCCGGACGCAGCCTGAGATAAGGCGTCGTCATGCCCAGGTCAGGACATCGGTCTCCCAATACCTCCTGAGCGTTGAGCAGCGTGAATTCGGGATGGGCTGCCAGGAAGGCATCAACCTGCTGTTCATTTTCCTGCGGCAGCACGCTGCAGGTGGAGTACACCAGCCGGCCGCCCGGGGCGACACAGCGTGCGGCACTATTGAGAATGCGCGCCTGCAGTTCGGTCAGTTCCTGCACGCTGGCCGGAGACTGGCGCCACTTAAGATCAGGATTGCGGCGCAGTGTACCGACACCGGTACATGGAGCATCAACCAGTACCTTGTCCGCCTTGCCGGCGAGTCGTTTCACACGGGTATCATTTTCGTTCGCTATGGCAATCGGCGTCACATTCGATAGACCGCTACGGGCTATGCGGGGCTTGGCCTTGGCCAGACGCGCGGCCGATACATCGAAGGCATAAAGGCGGCCGGCCGAGCGCATCAACGCGCCCAGCAACAGCGTTTTGCCGCCAGCACCGGCGCAAAAATCAATCACCATATCGCTGCGTTTTGGTCCGACCAGCAGCGCAAGCAACTGACTGCCTTCGTCCTGCACTTCGAGCGAACCGTTTTCGAACAAGGCCCACCGTGAAATCGCCGGCTTGCCGTTGAGCCGAATGCCCCAGGGAGAATACGGCGTCGGCTGAGGATCGAACTCGGCCACCGGTGTATCCTGCAATTGAGCCAATACCGTATCCCTGTCGACCTTGAAGGGATTCACACGCAGATCGAGCGGCGCCTTGGTATTGAGCGCGGCGATCAGGCTTTCGAATTCGTCCAGCTGACTCATATGTTCATATAGCCAGTCGGGCAGGCTGCCGCGTATTTCCGGGGCCAGCGAAGCCGGGTCTATGGTGTCCATGCGCAACAGCCAGCTTTTCTCTTCTTCAGAGAGCTGGCCGGCAATGGTGTCCTTGCCCACCACCGAGGCCAGCCCCAGAATGGCCAGACGCTCCAGTGCTGGCCCTGTGCCGCTTTCGGCGTATTGCCGGTAACGACGCAAATGACGCAGCACATCGAATACAGCCTCGGCCACTTCATTGCGATCACGCCCGCCCAGTGATTTGTTGGCGCGGAACCAGGCAGACAGCACGGCATCTGCCGGATGTTTCCACTTGAGCACTTCGTTCAGAACGTCGCGGATCTGGCCCAGGCGTGTGGTGTAGATGCCGCGCTGGCGCGCGCCGGGCTGGGGCGAGCGCTGCGTGCGACGGGTGAAATCGGGTTTGACAGAACGACGTCCTGTGTCTTTTCTAGCGGATTTGATTGTCATAATTTTTGCCTGATTGAACGATATGTCAAATGGGGTATATCAATAGTGAAATATCCGGCGCTGATGCAAACGATACCCGTAAACGATATACGCGGGTATATCAGCTGACATATTCCGTGTCTGCGTAAAACTGCTGTAACGGCAGTTTTTCTGTAAAGCCTACCTTGCCTTGTTCATCCAGAAACACCGCTTTTTGCGCCAGCCAGCGCATGACCTGGGGATAGAGCTTATGCTCCATGACCAGCACCCGCTGGTCCAGACTCTGGACGGTATCGTCAGCCATGACGGGAACGACCGCCTGAGCGATGATGGGGCCCTGGTCCAGCGCGGGAATGACAAAGTGCACGCTGCAGCCATGAACACGCACCCCGGCATTCAGCGCCTGCTGGTGAGTATGCAGTCCCGGAAAGAGCGGCAAGAGTGAAGGATGTATATTGACCAGCCGCCCGGTGTAATGTCGCACGAACTCATCGCTCAGAATGCGCATAAACCCGGCAAGCAGCACCAGATCGGGCTGGTAGCGATCAATGTGTTCGGCCAGCGCCTGATCATATTGAGCACGGGTCTGCCCGCCTGCCGCATCATACACCAATTGTTCGGTCTGAATACCCTGCGCCCGCGCCCAGGCCAATCCTTCGCTGTTGGCACTATGCGAGATGACGGCACTGATATTGACATTTGTCATTTGGCTTGCGGCATGCACCAAGGCTTTCATATTGGAGCCACGACCGGAAATAAGGATGACGACCCGGGTTACCGCAGGATTTGTTGGTTTCAACTGAACACTTCCGTAATGCTTGCAAGTTTAAAATTGTAAACTGTATAGCGTGAAAAATCCTCTTCAAATCTCCCGTCAGGCTTTTGCCTCGGCTGCCCAAACCGGCAGCGCCCTTACCATTGGCAATTTCGATGGTGTCCACCTGGGCCACCAGCAGTTGCTCTCGCATGTCGTGCAAACCGCAGCCAGCAAGGCGCTGGTGCCTTCAGTCATGACATTTGTGCCCCACCCACGCGAATACTTCGCCCTGCGCGAACAACGCCCCGAGCTAGCACCTACGCGGATTTCAACTCTGCGAGACAAAGTGCGGGCCCTGTCCTGTTGCGGCATCCAGCATGTTCATATCCGGCGCTTTGACCAGGCGTTTGCCCAGCAGACGCCGGAACAGTTCATCGAAGACATCCTGGTGCGCCAGCTGGCAGTCAGGTGGCTTTATGTCGGCGAAGACTTCCGCTTCGGCAGCAAGCGACGCGGCGACATCGCCCTGCTGCGCGATGCCGGCGCACGGTTTGGCTTTGAGGTAGAGACGCTACGCGATGTACTGGATCCTAACGGCATTCGCTACTCCAGTTCTGAATTGCGTCATGCGCTGGCTTACGCAGAGATTGAACGGGCCGGCGAATTTCTTGGCCATCCCTATCAAATCAGCGGGCATGTGGTGCATGGTCGCAAGCTGGGTCGAACTATGGGCTTTCCGACGCTCAATATCCGTGTCATGCCGCGCTGCGCCTTGCGCTCCGGCATCTACGTGGTCAGGGTGGAGGGACTGCAGGCCGGGCCGCTGGCAGGGATCGCCAGTCTTGGCGTGCGCCCGACCGTCGAAGAGGACGGACAAGTCCTGCTGGAAGTGCATATTCTCGATAAAAACGTATCGGCATACGGTAAACTTATTACAATAAGCTTTTTGCACGCCGTGCGGGACGAAGAAAAATTCCCCGATTTACAAACTCTGACTGACGCCATCCGCCACGATGCGGACGTTGCTCGCAACTACTTTGCTGTCCATGGATTATAAGAACACCCTGAATCTGCCTGAAACCCCCTTCCCAATGCGGGGAAACCTGCCAAAACGCGAACCCGGCTGGGTGCTTGAATGGGAGGAAAAGAAAGTGTACCAGGCGATTCGCAAGGCCTGCGCCGGTCGCCCTGCCTATATTTTGCACGACGGCCCGCCGTATGCGAACGGCGATATTCATATAGGTCACGCGGTCAACAAGATTCTCAAGGACATCATTCTCAAAAGCCGCACGATGGCAGGCTTTGACGCGCCTTATGTCCCCGGCTGGGACTGCCACGGCATGCCCATTGAAATCCAGATTGAAAAAAAATATGGCAAGAACCTGCCGGTGGCTGAAGTCCAGTCGAAGGCTCGCGCCTACGCCCTGGAGCAGATTGACCGCCAGCGAGCCGACTTCAAACGGCTGGGTGTACTGGGCGACTGGGAAAACCCCTATCTGACCATGAATTACGGCAATGAAGCCAACGAGTTGCGGGCGCTGGCGCGCATCATGGAAAAAGGCTATGTGTTCCGTGGCCTCAAACCGGTGAACTGGTGCTTTGACTGTGGGTCGGCCCTGGCTGAGGCGGAAGTGGAATATGCCGACCGCAAGGATCCGGCCGTCGACGTGGCCTTCCCCTTTGCCCAGAAAGATAAACTGGCTGCCGCTTTCGGCCTCGATAGTGTAGAGGATGGTGCCGTCGTCATCTGGACCACAACGCCCTGGACAATTCCCTCGAACCAGGCCCTGAACGTGCACCCTGAAGTGCTCTACGCCCTGGTGCGCCTGAACGCGCCGCTGCCTACCGGCCCATTGCTGCTACTGGCCAAGGATCGTGTGCAGGCCTGTCTTGAACACTGGCAGTTGCAGGGCTCGGTCATCGCCGAGTGCGCCGGGCAAGCGCTGGACCACATTGCGTTCCACCACCCGCTGGCCACTGCAGAGGCAGGCTATGACCGCCTGTCTCCGATCTATCTGGGTGACTATGTCACGGTAGACACCGGCACCGGTATTGTGCACTCTGCACCCGCCTACGGCGTAGAGGATTTCCAGTCCTGCAAGGCCAATGGCATGCAGGATGCGGACATCATCAGTCCCGTCATGGGCGATGGCAAATATGTGCCTTCCCTGCCTTTGTTCGGCGGCAAGACGATTTGGGAAGCGAATCCGGATATTGTCAAGGCAATGCAGGACGCCGGAACATTGCTGCATGTGGAATCGCTCAAGCACAGCTACATGCACTGCTGGCGTCATAAAACGCCCATTATCTATCGCGCGACCAGCCAGTGGTTTGCCGGCATGGATCGCCAGCCCGATGATCACACTGCCACGCTGCGCGAAAAGGCGCTGGCAGGCATTGACGCCACCGGCTTCTACCCGGCCTGGGGGCGCGCCCGCCTGCATGCCATGATTGCCAATCGTCCCGATTGGACCCTGTCGCGTCAACGCCAATGGGGCGTACCCATGGCGTTTTTCGTCCACAAGGAAACCGGCCAGTTGCATCCGCGCACGGTTGAACTGCTTGAACAAATTGCACAGCGCGTCGAAAAGCAAGGTATTGAAGCGTGGCAGGCGCTGGATCCGGCAGAATTGCTGGGCGAGGACGCCGTGCATTACGAGAAAAACCGCGACACACTGGACGTCTGGTTCGATTCGGGCACCACCCACTTCACGGTCCTGGGCGGCAAGGACAATGCAACCACGGGCTCGCATTCCGATACGCTGCGCTGGCCGGCCGATCTGTACCTGGAAGGGTCGGATCAGCATCGTGGCTGGTTCCATTCGTCGCTACTGACCTCTTCCATGCTGTTTGGCGAGCCACCCTACCGCAATCTGCTGACCCACGGCTTCGTCGTCGACGGCCAGGGACGCAAGATGAGCAAGTCGATGGGCAACGTGATTGCCCCGCAGAAAGTATCCGACTCGCTGGGCGCCGAGATCATCAGGCTGTGGACAGCTTCTACCGATTATTCGGGTGAATTGTCCATTTCGGACCAGATCCTCAAGCGCGTGGTCGAAGGCTATCGCCGTATCCGCAATACCGTGTGTTTCCTGCTGGGCAATCTGAATGATTTCGATGCTGCAAAAGACATGGTGGAAACCGGCAAGCTGTTCGAAGTCGACCAGTATGCGCTGGCGTTAACGCTGGATATGCAAAATGAAGTGACCGCCTATTACGACGAATTCAATTTCCATCCGGCCATGGCGCGCCTGCAGATTTTCTGCTCGGAAGATCTGGGTTCGTTCTATCTGGATACGCTCAAGGACCGCCTGTACGTCACCGATCGCAACAGTCTGGCGCGACGCTCGGCGCAAACGGCCCTGCTGCACATCACGCTGAGTCTGCTCAAGCTGCTGGCGCCTGTGCTGTCCTTTACAGCCGAAGAGGCCTGGCAGGAACTGCAGAAATCAACGCTGAAAAACACTGACAGCGCGAGCACCGTCACGATCTTTACCGAAGTATTCCACACCCTGCCCGAGGTGGCTGATCACGCCGCACTGAGCAAAAAGTGGCAACGTATTTTGCAGATTCGCGCCGACCTGAACAAACAACTGGAAGACGTGCGCAGTGCCGGCCGGATTGGTTCAGCGCTACAGGCCGAAGTGGACGTTTTCGCCGACGGGCTGGACCTGGAGTACCTGCAAAGCCTGAACGACGACCTGCGTTTTGTATTCATCGTATCGCGCGCAACGGTACACGCCGGGGTGCCGGGCGAAGGTGTTAATTTCACCATCACGCCATCCGAGCATCGCAAGTGTGAACGCTGCTGGCATTACCGCGAAGAAGTGGGCACCATTGCAGATCATCCGGATATCTGCTCACGCTGTGACGACAATCTGCATCACGGCGGCGAGGACAGGCACTATGCATAAAGCAGTGCAGCCGGCTGCACGCGCAGTGCCGTATATGATGTGGATCGCACTGGCATTGGTGCTGATCAGCGCAGACCAGATCAGCAAACAGTACTTTGAGCATAATTTCGAGTATCTGCAACGCGTGAACGTGCTGCCGGTCTTCGATTTCATTCTGATCTACAATCAGGGTGCGGCCTTTAGCATGCTGGCAGACGGCGCTGGCTGGCAGCGCTGGTTTTTCATGGTGCTGGGACTGGCTGCATCAGCGTTCATCCTTTATCTGCTGCGCAAACACCGCGAGCAACCGCTTTTTTGCCTGGCACTGGCCCTGATACTGGCCGGCGCCATCGGCAACGTCATAGATAGAACGCTCTACGGGCATGTCATTGATTTTCTGCTGTTTTACTGGAACGACGCCTATTTCCCGGCGTTCAATCTGGCCGACACGTTTATTACCATCGGGGCCGTACTGCTGGTCCTGGATGAACTGCTGCGCTATCTGCGCAACAAAAGGGAGCAACAGACATGAGTCCGCTTTCCGGCAAGCGTATCCTGATCGGCGTCACCGGCGGCATTGCCTGCTACAAGGCGGCAGAGTTGGTACGCCGGCTGCAGGACCACGGTGCGACCATCACCGTTGCCATGACGCATGCGGCAACCCAATTTGTCACGCCCACAACGTTCCAGGCGCTATCAGGCAATCCGGTGTACACCGAAACGCTGGACGAGCGCATGGAAAACAGCATGGCGCACATCAATCTGAGTCGCCAGGCCGATCTGATTCTAATCGTACCGGGCAGCGCCGACTTCATGGCCAAACTGGCTCATGGCCTGGCAGACGATCTGCTGTCAACGGTGTGTCTGGCGCGCGGGCTGTGCCCGCTGGTCGTGGTGCCTGCCATGAATCGGGAAATGTGGGGCCATCCGGCAACGCAACGCAATGCGGCGCAACTGCGCAATGACGGCGTAACGCTCTGGGGGCCGGCCAGCGGCTCGCAGGCCTGCGGCGAAGTGGGCGATGGCCGCATGCTGGAACCTGAACAGATCGTCTTTGAAACACATGCTTTTTTCCAGAGCAAAGCGCTTGCCGGAAAAAATATTCTGGTCACCGCCGGACCGACACAGGAAGATATTGACCCGGTCCGCTTTATCAGCAACCGCTCCTCGGGCAAAATGGGTTATGCAATTGCGCGCGCCGCCTGGGAAGCCGGCGCGCGTGTGACGCTGGTCTCCGGCCCCACCGCACTGGATGCGCCTTACGGCGTTGATTGCATCAATGTGAAAACGGCCCGGCAAATGCATGCCCATGTCATGCAATTGGCGCCAGAGCAGGACATCTTTATCTCTGTAGCGGCCGTGGCAGACTGGCGGATCAGCAATGCGCAAACCCAGAAAGTAAAAAAAACCGGCAGCCAAAGCGGCCTGGACCTGACGCTGACCGAAAATCCGGATATTCTGGCTGAAGTGGCCGCGCTGGCCCTGGGCCCATGGTGCGTTGGTTTTGCCGCTGAAACCGAAAACCTGCACGACTATGCCGAGGCCAAGCGCAAGCGAAAAAAAATCCCCTTGCTGGTAGGCAATCTGGCCCAGGAAACCATGGAGTCGGATCAGTCTCGCATGGTGCTGTTCGACGATCAGGGCAGCCACCCTTTGCCCGTGCTGGACAAGCTGGATGCCGCCCGGCGACTGATCGCCGAGATCGCCAATCGCACCACCAGGTCTGACGCCTCCCCAAGCCATTGATCGCCGGCCCAGGCCGCGTCATCACGATCGCCAATGCAACCCTATATTGATCAGATTCTTGCATTTATCACCCTGCATCAACACTGGGCGGGGCCGGTGATCGGCCTGGTGTCGTTCGGAGAATCACTGCTGATCGTCGGGTTATTTGTCCCTGCGACCGTCATTCTGCCGCTGACAGGTATACTGATTGCCAACGGTACGCTCGAATTTACAGGGGTGCTACTGTGGGGAATAGCTGGCGCCATCCTGGGCGATGCCGTTTCCTACTGGATCGGCAATGCCTACGGCCCCGCCCTGCTCAAAAGCGGCGCCTTGCGCAAACGCCGACGCTCGGTCGCGCGTGCCCGTCTGCTGTTTTACCGATATGGCTTTCTGGCAGTATTTGGCGGTCGCTTCATGGGTGCATTCCGCTCGCTTATCCCCGGCATGGCTGGCATAATGAAGATGCCACAGGGGCGATTTCAGCTGGCCAATGTGCTTTCCGGAGTGATCTGGTTCCCATGGCTGCTCTTGCCCGGGTATCTTGGCGTGCGCGGAGCCGATGCGCTGGGCGCCTCAGGCAGCGCCGCCATATTAGCGATACTAGCAGTCGTGTGTATTATCGTTATCGTTTCAAGACGAAGGCGAACTGTGCGTCAGCCGCTGAACAAGCAGTGAGGCCGGCGCAGCAGAACGCAGCTATCCACGCAGTGACAGCCAATGGAGCGCAACAATGAATATGGACTACCGCGAACCCAGAAATGGCGACTTCGCCTTCTATGTAGAAGAACTGAGTCGCCATTTTGATATGAAGGAACAGGCAGTGAACCCGGACTTTTCTTCGGGCTTTCCCTCGCAGTTGGTTAATACGACAGCGCAAGGCAACAGCAAAGCGGCGCAAGCCGGGCCACCACGCAACACTGCTGCCGGGACGGCGACTGCGACCAGTCGCCAGGCTGATATCGACTTTCCCGTGCCACCTAGCGGCAAGCAGCACACAGGGTTTGAAACCAGGCCTGCAGCACCGGCAAAGAAAAAAGGGCCGTCTTTTCCCCTTGCCCTGGTGGCCGGATTGATTGCCGTGGCTGTTTTTATCCTGGCCAACAATACCGACCCTGGCGGCGGTCTGGACATGGACGGCATGCGCTGGCCGCTGATCTTCATTCTGGTGATTCTATTTATTATTTTCAGGCGGATCCGCAATGCCGCCAAACGATTTCCCACTTCGGTCAAAGCCAAAAAACAAACATGAAACTTGATGTCAAAATTTTAGACGAGCGCATGCGCGACCAGTTACCAACCTATGCCACTACCGGTTCGGCCGGGCTGGATTTGCGTGCCTGCGTCGATCAGGAGCAAACCCTGGCGCCCGGCGCCTCGCTATTGGTGCCCACCGGTATTTCCATTTATTTGCAGGATCCTCGCTATGCGGCCATGATTTTGCCACGCTCGGGTCTGGGGCATAAAAGCGGAATCGTGCTGGGCAATCTGGTCGGACTGATCGATGCCGACTATCAGGGTCCCTTGATGGTGTCGGTCTGGAACCGCAGCCAGACGCCGTTTGTCTTAAAACCCATGGAGCGCATCGCGCAACTGGTCGTCGTACCCGTCATGCAGGTCTCGTTCAATGTCGTCGAGCAATTTACACAAAGCGAACGCGGCGCAGGCGGTTTTGGCAGTACCGGCAGCCACTGATACGGCTGCAGCATTGGTCGGCACCGTATGATGCCCATCGTATTCCAGAGCATGGACGCTGGCAGTCCGTACCCGTGAATAGGCTGGAGTGATCTGCTTATACGAGGCCGGCCCCCCTTATTTTCCAGGAAAAAGTAATGAATCAGACAAAACGAACGCTGTTAAAAAGCGCACTGGCCACCCTGATGGGTGCCACCCTGCTGCAACCGGTCATGGCTCAGGAAAAATCGTATCCGAGCAAGCCAATTACCTTTGTTGTGCCGTATTCTCCCGGTGGCCCGCTCGATGGCGTGGCACGTCTACTGGCCGAACATGCGGGCAAGACGCTAAAACAAACCATTATTGTGGAGAACAAACCGGGTGCAGGCGGCAATATCGGCGCAGGCATGGTCGCTCGCGCCAAGCCTGATGGCTATTCCATCGTCATGGGCGCGGTCGCCACACACGCCATCAACCCGTGGCTGTACAAAAGCCTGAGTTACGATCCGGTGAAGGATTTCGAACCCGTATTGCTGGTATCTGAAGTACCCAACGTGCTGGTGGTGAGTACGGCATTCTCGGACAAAAACAATATCAAGGATGTTGCATCGCTGCTTGAATACGCCAAAAGTAATCCCGGCAAGCTCAATTACGCTTCGGGCGGCAATGGCAGCGCAGGTCATCTTGCCGGCGAACTGCTCAAGCAGCGTACCGGCATTGATGCGGTACACGTCCCCTATCAGGGCGCCAGCCCCGCCAAGCTCTCGCTGCTGTCGGACCAGACCCAGTTTATGTTCGATAACCTGGCCTCTGCCCTGCCCCTGGTCAATGACGGCAAGGTGCGCGCCCTGGCGCTGACCACCAAAGCGACATCGGACATCATGAAAGATGTGCCGACAATGGAAGCGTCCGGCATCAAGGATTTTGATATCAGCACCTGGTTCGGTATTTTTGCCACAGGCGGCACACCAGATGCTGTCGTCAACACATTGCACCAGGCGTTTGCCACCGCCATGCAGGACGAAGCTGTCAAGAAACAACTGCTGACCATGGGTTCGGATACCCAACCTTCCGCTCCCGAGGAGTTTGCCGCGAAGGTCAAAAGTGAAATGGCAAAATACAAGGAGATTGTCAAAATCTCCGGCGCAACAGCGCAGTAATAAAATGGTGCCTGACTTGCGAGGATGAAGATTTGCAATAGTCAGCATTGCAACAGGCACCACAGCAATTATCACCTGGCATCACACTTGCAATCAGTCATGTGTGATGCCAGTTTGCTATCTGGCCTCAGGCAGGCAGTCAAGTATGACCGACAATACGCACGATCGAATCAGGCCGGATGCAGGTCCTTGCCGCTCACCTCTGGCAGAGGCGTCCGGCACCCAGATCCAGGCTTGAGGCACTGGCCGCATTAACGGTGCCAACTTCTGGCAAGAAAAAGGACCGCATTCTGTTTTGCACAAAGATACAGTCCCTGCTCACGATCAACTCACGCTCAACGGCTTGCGCCGCGCCTTACAACACCGTCACGTTCTGCATTATTTGTCTGCCGCATACTGGAAACGGCCGTCCTCAATTTTTCCCATGACACGGGCCCGATCATCAAAGCCCTGGTGATCCTTGGCTGAAATATTCAGTACGCCATTGGGGACAATGAGCTCTTTGGTCGATTCAATGGCATCGCGCAAGGCGCTACGAAACTGCGGTGTACCCGGCTGGACGTTGTGCTGCAGCGCCTGCTTCACTGCCTTGTCCAGCAACATGTACGCCCCCCAGGCGTCGCCGGCAAACTGCGTGGCTGAATTGGCGCCGTATTTGGCTTCATATTTTTCTGTAAATTCGCTGGCCACTTTCTTGACCGGGTTGGTATCGGGCAACCCTTTGGCGACCACACCCGGACCGGTAGGAAACAAGGTCCCTTCTACATCCTTTCCGCCCACTTGCAAAAACTCCAGCGTACCAATGCCATGGGTCTGATAGATCACTCCTTTGTAGCCGCGTTGCTTGAGCGTTTTTCCAGGAAGTACGGCGGGCGTGCCGGAACCGGCAATCAGAATGGCATCGGGCCTGGCGGCCATCAGCTTGAGCACCTGCCCGGTTACCGACGAATCGGTCCGCTGATACGACTCGCGGGCAACCACATCAACCTTGCCGGCAGCCAAGTTGGAAAATTCCTTCCACCAGTTTTCTCCGTAGGAATCGGCATAACCGATAAAAGCGATTTTCTTGAAGCCTTTCTTGACCATGTCCTCGACCAGCACCTGGGCCATCAGGCTGTCATTCTGCGGCATCTTGAAGGCCCAGTGGCGCCCCGGATCATCTGGTGGCGTCACAATGGCGGCTGACGCGGCCAGGGCGATCATGGGCGTTTTCGTTTCCTTCAGAACGTCCAGAATCGCCAGCGCAGCCGCGGTCGTATTGGGCCCCACCAAAATATCGATTTTGTCTTCCGAGGTCAGCTTGCGGGCGTTTCGTACCGCTTTGCTGACATCGGTCCCATCGTCAAGTACGATATATTTGGCAGGCTCGCCGCCCAGCGTTTTGGGCCACAGGTCAATCGCATTGCGCGACTGAATGCCAATGGCCGCCGCCGGGCCGGTACTGGAAAGGCTAATGCCCACGGTCACGTCCGCAAAAGCCAGTGGCGTGAGCGTTACGGCAAGCAGGCCGACAAGAACGGTAGTCTTCAATTTCATGGATAAACCTCTGGAAAAACAATGTATCCTGCGGTGCCGCACATTTGCGCAACAGTTTGGGGCCCGACAGGCAACGCAAGAAGTGGCTGCATTCTAACCCGAATGACATCCCAGCGACTGAATCTGGCCGCCGTCAGTCGCGCTTACCTGGGTATGACCATCGATGGCCCCTGCAATCACATCGGACAACAGGGCCAGCGCCTGCGACTGACTATGCACCAATGCATCCACACCACTGCCGGCCTGAACCTGGATCCTGGTCTGGCAGACGCGGGACGACTGCGCCCCCATGCGCACCGGGTTGATGCGCCAGGTGGCGTCAATCACTGCCGCTTTGTTCAGAATCATATCAAAGCGGTGAAAGGTGACCTGTATCAGCCAAACCGGCAGCTTCTGTTCACTGCCGGTAATGCCCTGGATATTGATTGCCCCAAGACGGCTCACCAGGTTCGACGATAGTGTTTTCTGGATTTCATCCTGCAACGAACCCGCCCAGCGGGATCCATTGAGCGGGACCACGGCCGACGAATCGGTTGAACTGCGAATCATCAATTGCGGTTTGTCCACGACATCGGGAATGGTCACATCATGGATATTGACGCCGTATCGGGCCGCGCCCTGCGCACTGGCCGGATCGCTGGCGGCCAACGTGTAATATTGCGTGGGCGCAGAAGCGCAGGCGCCGAGCATGGCGGTGACGGCGACCAACGCCAATGGTCGCAGAGCTGCGGACAAATTACGCATTATCATTGACTTTCCTTGAACGGGATATTGTCTTGCGAACGACCTCGGATCAGCGAGCTGGGCTCAGCCTGAAGATAGTCGCCCAGGCTGCGAATGGACTTGGCCGCCCGCGACAGTTCCTTGATCATGCTATTGAGCTGCAGCATGACCGGGCTCTCGTCGGCTACAACGCCGCGAACGCTGCCCATGGTTTTATTGACGCCATCCAGCGAACGACCGGCCTTCTGCACCGTCGTGGTCAGCGCCGGCACCATCGTGGTATCCAGCGTACGGGCCAGTTTGGATATGCTTTGCAGGGTCTCGTCAAGCGAATGACCGATAGAGTCTATCGGCAGGTTTTTCAGTTTTTCGACGATGACATTCAGTTGCTGCTGCAGTTCGTCAAAGCTGCCGGGCACGGTGGCAATTTCCACAGGCTGCGTGTTCACGTCGGGAACCGGCGGCTTTTTGGCCATTTCCGGGAAATAGTCCAATGCCACATACAGCTGGCCGGTAAAGATGTTGGCAAAACGCAGTTGCGCCTGGATGCCGCTGCTGACAAACTCCTTGAGCGCCACGTCATGAAGCGCTTGGCCATTTTTATCGCGCCGCTGTCCTTCCGGTATCGCTGCGCCCAGGCGATTTTCATAGATCACGCCGTCGACAATCACCGTGGTTTTCTTGGTGGCAATATCAAACTCCATGGAAATATTCTTAACTTCTCCCAGAAGAATACCCTTGAAATCGATGGCAGAGCCTGTCTGCAATCCCCTGACCGACTTGTCGAACTTCATGCGTATCGGAAAAGCAAGCCCATCGGGCCTGGCCAGAGCCTTGTCTTCTGTCGGATTCAGTACAAATCGGGTCCCGTCAGGCGCCGGCTCGGGCTGCGCCTTTTCGTCGACAAGCGGCAACTGGCCGAATGAAATCCCGCCGGCCAGCACGGAAACCAGCGACTGGGTTTTCAGATTGAGTCCGCCCGCATTCAAGGACAGGTCAACGCCGCTGGCATTCCAGAAGCGGCTGTCTTTGGTGACAAAGCGATCATAGGGTGCGTCAATGAAAATCTGGACTTCAACGCCTTTGCCATCCTTGCTGAGCGTGTAGTTGATCACCTGTCCGACCTCCAGGCGGCGATATAGAACCGGCGAGCCCAAGTCTAGGGAATTGAGGCTGGGAGCGGTAATGGTAAACCGTTTGCCGGGCCGGCCGCTGATCAGTTCAGGCGGCTTTTCCAGTCCAATGAACTCATTGCGATATTCTGCCTCGCTCTGATGCGAATCGTCGATATCCACGCCGATATAGGCGCCGGAAACCAGCGTGCCCAATCCGGACACGCCACTGGCTGCCAGGCGAGGCTTGACCACCCAGAACCGGGCCCCTTCGCGCATCAGAAAGTCGGCGTTCTGCTTGAACGATACCTTCACGAGCACCGAGTTGTGGTCATCGGTCAGGGTAATGTCGGTCACGGTGCCCACCACCACATCCTTGTACCGCACCTGGGTCTTGTCGATTTCCAGGCCCTCTGCCGTTTTGAAGGTCACAGTCGCAACCGGCCCCTGCTGCATATAGTCACGCACCAGCAGTGACAATCCGATGACCGCTGCAATGAGGGGCACCAGCCAGATCCACGAGATATTTTTATTTTTCTTTTGCGTAATGACCGGCGCTTTGGAGATGACCGGATTAGGCTGATTGGATGACGCGTCCTGGCCACCTGCCTGCGAATTTTCCTGAGCCCAGCCGCCATGGCCTTGTGCCGCCGCACCTGCTGCTCCCCCGGAGGCAGGTGTTTGGCGGTCTGCCTGCGTCGCGTCGCTTTGCGACGGGCGCTCGGAGGAGTCCGACGGTGGCAGATCTTTTTCAGACATATGATGCTCCTGCCGACAACTGGTTCAGTAAACTATGCATTCTATAGAATAAACGGAGATCCGTTCCTGTTTGTTCCGCAATAAGGCCACTAAGAAAAGGTGGGCGCAGTGGGTGCCGGCTGATAGTCGGGCTGTTCGATATTGTCATCGACCTGATCCCAGCCCTTGCGTATGTCGAAATTCATGGTCGCAAACATGGTAACGACCACAACCATACCAAAGGCAGCGGCACCGACATCGGGTCTGACCGACATCAGAGAACCGAAATTGACTAGTGATGTCAACAGGATAACCACGAAGACATCCAGCATGGACCATTGACCGATCAGTTCCACTGTCTGATACATGCGCGTGTACCGCATCATCGTATCACGACGACCCTGGGCCGAACGACCGATCAAAATACCCAAAATGACAATTTTTGTCAGCGGCACCACAAAGCTGGCGACAAAAACAATCAGCGCCAGGTCCCAGGAGCCTAGATTCCACAACTCCAGGATACCGCCCAGAATGGTATGGGAAGCGGTGCCGCCCAACACAGTGGTGTTGATCATAACCGGATAGAGGTTGGCCGGAAAGTACAGAATAATGGCGGTAAGCAGAATGGCCAGCGTGCGCGTCTTGTGCGCCGGCTTGCGAAAATGCACATGATTATGACAGCGCTGACACGACGCCTCTGGTTCCGTGCTCATGGTGATCTGGCCACATACCTCGCAGTCCAGAGGCAACTGCTGCTGATCAATGGTCACCGGTATGTTCTTTACGGCGCCATCCTGTTCGGCCAGCAGCCAGACCCGCTCGGAAGTGAGCTTGCTCAGGCCGGTAAGCAGAAATGTGAGCGCGGCATAAGCCCACAAGCCGGCCCCGGGCGTGAGCGAGGCCATGTCGGCCAGTTTGACGATAGCCACCAATGCGCCAAGCATGAATACCGGGACCATCGCCCACGGCCGCACCAAATGCAGCCAGCGGCTCAGTTGATTGAGTCCCGGCGCACGCCGACCCTTGCGTGAAAACGCCAGGAGCCAAGTCAGAATCAGGACGTCCAGCAACGGCATCAGAAAGCCGGTGGCAAAACACATGATGGCGACACTAGGATAGCCGGCGCGCCAAGTGGCAGCAACCGCTTCCAGGAAAGTCGAACTGCTTTTGAGCCCGACTGCCGAGATGGTGCCCACCGGCATAAAACTGGCAATGATAAAGGCGATCAGCGCAGTCAGGACAATGGCCAGCCAGGCCGAACTGTTGAGCACCCCCTGGGACCACAAGACCGTACCGCAACGAACGCAAGAAGCGCGCTGGCCCGAGACCAGCGCGCTTCTTTCATGCAGTTGCCCGCAATGATGGCAGGCGATGTAATTGCCCGTCATGCTCAGGAGACCAGCGCTTCTTCCTCAGAATCCTTTTTTTCCTTCGGGTCGGAATCATTGAAAGTGAGCGTGACTTCGTCCTTGTCATCAATATCGACATAGACCGACCCGCCGTTTGCCAGACGACCAAACAGCAGTTCGTCAGCCAGGGCACGGCGGATCACGTCCTGGATCAGTCGTTGCATGGGGCGCGCACCCATAAGCGGATCAAAGCCTTTTTTGGCCAGATGCTGACGCAGGCTATCGGTGAAGGTTGCCTCCACCCGTTTGGCCTGCAACTGCTGCTCAAGCTCAATCAGGAATTTGTCTACCACGCGCATGATAATGTCTTCGGACAACGAAGCAAACGGAATGATGGCATCCAGCCGGTTACGGAACTCCGGCGAGAACATGCGTTTGATTTCGGCCATCTCGTCGCCGCTCTGGCGGCTGTCAGCAAAACCGATAGAACGCCGATTAAGCAATTCAGCCCCGGCATTGGTGGTCATGATGACAACGACGTTGCGAAAATCCGACTTTCGACCGTTGTTATCGGTAAGCACGCCGTGATCCATGACCTGCAGCAGGATATTGAAAATATCCGGATGGGCCTTTTCAATCTCGTCCAGCAACAACACACTGTGAGGCTGCTTGTTGACCGCTTCGGTCAGCAGACCACCCTGGTCAAAACCGACATAACCAGGAGGCGCACCGATCAAGCGCGATACCGCGTGGCGTTCCATATACTCGGACATATCGAAGCGAATCAGCTCGACACCAAGAATGAAAGCCAATTGTTTGGCAACCTCGGTCTTGCCCACGCCCGTGGGTCCGGAAAACAGGAACGAACCGATAGGCTTATCGGGTTTGCCCAGACCTGAGCGCGACATCTTGATCGCAGAAGCCAGTGCCGTGATGGCCGTATCCTGGCCAAAAACCACTGTTTTCAGATCGCGATCCAGCGTCGCCAGCTTGTTGCGATCGTCCGTGCTGACCGATTGCGGCGGAATCCGTGCCATTTTGGACACGATATTTTCAATATCGGCCTTGCCAATGACTTTTTTCTGCCGTGACTTGGGCAGCAGCCGCTGGGCCGCGCCACTCTCGTCCAGTACGTCTATGGCTTTGTCCGGCAAATGACGGTCATTGATATGTTTGGCCGACAGCTCCGCCGCCGCGGTAATGGCGGCCGCCGAATAGCGAACATGATGATGCTCTTCGAATTTGGATTTGAGACCGCGCAAAATAAGGATCGTCTGCTCAACCGTCGGCTCGCTGACGTCGATTTTCTGAAAACGGCGCGAAAGCGCGTGATCTTTTTCGAAAATACCGCGATATTCCTTATAGGTGGTCGCCCCCATGCAACGCAGCGCGCCCGAGGATAACGCCGGTTTAAGCAGGTTGGAGGCATCCATGGTGCCGCCAGAGGCAGAGCCGGCGCCAATCAGCGTATGAATTTCGTCGATAAACAACACCGCATCGGGCTGGCTGGCCAGCTGTTTGAGCACGGCCTTCAGACGCTGCTCGAAGTCGCCCCGGTATTTGGTGCCGGCCAGCAATGAACCCATGTCCAGTGCATAGACGCGGGCCTTGGAGAGAATCTCAGGCACATTGCCCGTAGAGATGCGCAGCGCAAGGCCTTCGGCAATCGCGGTTTTGCCCACGCCGGCCTCACCGACCAACAAGGGATTGTTTTTGCGGCGCCGGCACAGGATTTGCACCACGCGCTCAATTTCACTGTCCCGCCCGATCAGCGGATCGATTTTGCCGGCCTTGGCCAGCGCATTCAAATCAGAGGCGTACAGCGCAAGCGGCGACTTATTCTCTTCGGGCTCGCCGGACTGCGGCTCGGCAGGCGCAGCGCTTTCGTCTGGCGACGGTGCCGCAGACTTGGTGATGCCGTGGGAAATATAGTTAACCACATCCAGGCGTGTCACGTTCTGCTCCTGCAGATAAAACACGGCATGGGAATCTTTTTCGCTGAAAATGGCGACCAGCACATTGGCGCCGGTGGCCGGGCTTTTCGCATTGCCATTGGAGGAGACATGCATGATGGCCCGCTGAATGACTCGCTGAAAACCCAGAGTTGGCTGCGTATCTACTTCATCGGAGCCGCCCACGATGGGCGTATTGGCGTCGATAAAGGCGCGCAGTTTGCTGCGCAACTGTTCGATATCGGCGTCGCAGGCGGTCAGCACCTCCCTGGCGGCCGTATTGTCCAACAGTACCAGCAACAGGTGTTCGACGGTAATAAATTCGTGGCGTGCCGAACGCGCATCCACAAATGCCATATGAAGTGTCACTTCGAGTTCTTGAGAAATCACAATTTCCTCCGTCTAAACAACTGCCCTGGAAATGCCAGGACCATTACAAATCCACGGGTTCCATCACGCACTGCAATGGGTGCTGATGGGAACGCGCGTACTGCGCAACCGTTGCCACCTTCGTGGCGGCAATATCTCTGGTATAAACGCCACACACTCCCTTGCCATCATGATGTACTTTTAACATGATCACCATGGCTTCTTCTTCGGTTTTCGAAAAAATCTTTTGTAAAACCGAAACCACGAAGTCCATCGGGGTGTAATCGTCGTTTAGCAGTAACACCTGATACATGGGTGGGGGCGCCAATTTTGCCTTTTGCGCTTCAGTGACAATGCCTGACTGCTGAGCCATACCAAACCTGCTTAAGAAAGTCTTTATATTGATACTTTATACGATATTTCAAGTGGTGTTGTTTATGAACCCCAGAATTATCGGTAATTTCCACTATTGACTCACATAATATTAATCCGCATCATTTATTTATACTGAAAAATAGTATCCACAAAGCTGTTTCAGTATCTTTTCGGCAGATGACGCGTCACCGGTCATTTGCCATGGGTTGGTAAAATCTTGAGCAGAGGCTGTAAGAATGTCAGAAACAACAGAAACATCAGTCCCGGAAGAAGGCGGTAACAAACAGACCGGGACCGTGAAATGGTTTAACGATGCCAAAGGATTCGGTTTCATTACACCCGATGGCGGCGGCGAAGACCTTTTTGCCCACTTTTCGTCTATTCAGATGAATGGATTCAAAACACTCAAAGAAGGTCAGCGCGTTACTTTCGAAATTGCACAAGGTCCAAAAGGGCAACAGGCGCTTAATATAATGGCAGCATAGCCTGTATAATTACAGACTATGTCCATACCCCTGCCCGCATCAAGGTTCTTGCGGTTAGCGTTTATTGCGGGCTGCACCATCCTGGCAGGCCTATTGCTGGCCCCACGGATTGCTGTCGCCCGCGTTTCCATTTCCGGCCCTTCTGGTGCCGGCGCTTCTGCCGCAAACATCTCATTGCAGATCAACAACAACGCAATCACAGCCGAAGTGGCCGACACCGAACCGTTGCGCACCAAAGGGTTGATGCATCGCAAAACGCTGGCACACGACCACGGAATGCTTTTTGTGTTTGCCGACGACCAGCCCCGCTGTTTCTGGATGAAAAACACCCTGATCCCGCTTTCCATCGCCTTCTTGGACAGGCATGGCACCATTGTCGCCCTGGATGAAATGCAGCCGCACAGCGAGGTGCCTCACTGTTCCGGTGCAGATGCCCGATACGCACTGGAGATGAACCATGACTGGTTTCGTAGCCACCACATCCAGGTCGATGATAATATCAAGGCTGTCATACCGGACACCCTGCCCGCTGCAAAAGATGGCGTGCCGGCAACACTACAGTAAAGGTTATTTATGAAAGGAATCAGGATCGCCCTGCTGGGAAGCTGCATAAGCTTGCTTGCTGGGTGCGCAGGCATTACGCTGCCCGAATATCACAAACCGGCCATTGAACGAGATTCGGACATTCAGCCCAAACAACTGGCCAACTGCATCATCAATGGCTGGAAAGGCCCCTATCCTGCCGCCAATTTGACAGAGTCCGATGCCGACTATTATTTTGGCGCCATTCCAGGACCGGATGCGCCCAAAGCAAAAATCAGCGTCACGCCGCGTTCTCTTGATTCCAATTCAGGGTCGCGCGTTACCCTGCGGGTGGCACAAGGCACGTCGGCAGACATCGTGACCATTGTCGAGCAATGCATGCGCTGACGAGCAATGCTCCGCAGCCAAAAAGAAACCGCCAGTCATTAACTGCACTGGCGGTTTTTTTTCATGCAAGGACGAATCCCTGCCTGGCGTTATCAACCCAGATTTTTACTGGCAAAATCCCAGTTGGCCAGCTTCCAGAAAGATTCCAGATATTTGGGGCGCGCATTGCGATAGTCAATGTAGTATGCGTGCTCCCAGACATCACAGGTCAACAGTGCAACGTCGTCTGTCGTCAGCGGTGTTTTGGCATTGCTGGTATTGACGATATCGAGTGAACCGTCTGTTTTTTTCACCAGCCAGGTCCAGCCTGAGCCAAAGTTGCCTGCAGCGGCTTTGTTGAATTCTTCCTTGAACTTGTCAACACTGCCCCATTTTTTGTTGATGCCTTCGAGCACGGCACCTGACGGTTCGCTGCCACCAGGAGTCAGGCTGTTCCAGTAGAACGTGTGGTTCCAGATCTGCGCTGCCTGATTGAACATCACGCCATCGGATTTTTTCACGATCTCTTCCAGGCTGGCATTTTCGAATTCTGTACCAGGGATCAGTTCGTTCAGCTTGTCAACGTAGGCCTTATGATGTTTGCCATAGTGGTATTCGAGCGTTTCTTTAGAAATTGTGGGAGCAAGTGCATCCATTTCATAGGGAAGTGGAGGTAAGCTGTGTGCCATGTAGATCTCCTTGTCAAAGTGAAAAAGGTCTTCTGATGATACCTTAAATTCTAGCTGCGATCGGGAATGACCCTGACTTGCTGCGTACCTTTCTCCAGTTCCACCTTCAGGGTCTGTCCATCATGCAGCGCGCCGGGGTCGCGCTGCACATGCCCTGCTTCATCATAGACGATGGCGTAACCGCGTCCCAGCACAGCACGTGGATTTATGGTTTCAAATTGCGTATGCGTGCGCTCAAAACGGCGCTGGGTTTGGCTAATGACGCGGTCTGTCGCACGATCCAGGCGCGCCATCAGGGTTGCAACCCGGTTTCTCGCGTGCGTCACCTGGGGCGCAGTGTGTTCCAGCGCCTGGGTCAGCATGGCGACCCGGTTCCTTTTATGAGTCAAGCCGGTTCGCAAACTGCCATCAAGCTGCCTGACCGCATGCACGACGCGCACCCGATCGGCACGGATCTTCTGCGCCGGCGACACCAGCCGGCCCGTCAGACGATCTAGCCGCAAGCTGTAATGCTCCAGCATACGTTGCTGATGCCGTGACAGCCTGCCGGTCAAACCGGCAATATCATTCAGGATATCCTGCCGCGGCCGGCAAACCAACTCTGCGGCGGCGGTGGGTGTGGGCGCGCGCAGGTCTGCGACAAAGTCGGCTATCGTAAAGTCGGTTTCGTGCCCCACGCCCGAAACCACCGGAATCCGGCTAGCCGCAATCAGCCGGGCCAGCGCTTCATCGTTGAAACTCCACAGGTCTTCCATACTGCCGCCGCCACGAACCAGCAGCAAGACGTCTACTTCATTGCGCATCTGGGCCTGCGCCAGGGCACTCATGATTTCGGTGGCGGCATCCCTGCCCTGTACCGTGGTCGGATAGATCACGATGCTCACATGCGGCGCCCGGCGAGTGAGTGCGCTGAGCACATCCTGCAAGGCGGCTGCGCCGAGCGAGGTGATGACGCCGACGCGACGGGCAAATGCCGGCAACGGGCGTTTGCGAGACGCATCCAGCAGGCCTTCTTGCTGAAGGCGCGCGCGAATGGCCAGAAATTGCTCATACAAATTGCCCTGTCCCGCCCGGCGCAGCGACTCCACCTGCAACTGATAATCCCCGCGAGGTTCATACAGCGTCACGCGGGCACGTACGTCGATCCGATCACCCGACGCTGGCACAAAATCAAGCTGCGTCGTCTTACCGCGAAACATGACGGCACGCACCGACGCGCGATCATCCTTGAGGGTGAAATACCAGTGGCCGGACGAGGCCCGGACAAAGTTAGAGATCTCGCCCGTAACCCACAGCGTGGGCACGCCTTGTTCAAGCAGCCGGCCGACGCGCCGGTTCAGTTGAGCGACCGATAACATTTTTTCGCTTGACAAGGCGTCGTAATTTTCCTGATTTTCCAAAATTCCAATTCCAAACTGTCCACAAAAATTAAAAATCAAGAGCCTGGGCTTTTTTCCGGCGCATTACAATGGCTTCCTGATTTGATTTCTGAGAAATATCTCGTATCTTATTGAATTTAAACAAAATTAAATATTTCAATTAAATTGCACAATGATTAAGCAAACAAGCCCGGCACTTGTGTAGATACGCCATTACAGCATCTTATTCACAGAATTATCCACAGAAAATGTGAGTAGTTACATTTGCCCATTTTGGCACCACCGTCAACTGCAGATTTTGTGCATTGCATGATTTGCCCGCGCCTGTCAAGACCGGCGATTTGTGCAATCGATCATCAGCGCAAACGCCGGCCCACTCAAAAAGCAATATTCGGATTTGATGCAATAATGTTCATGATATCCGGCGCCATCGATGACGATGGACCGCGATCGGTCCGAATGACCATCGCTGGCTCGAGAAGCCATTTTTCGGCACAAGAAACAAGTACACTGGCCGTTTCCGATTTTACCGGACGCCAGTCATATATCCGACCATGGTACTGAAAAAAAACGCTGACCTGACCGACACCCTGCTGCGCCAATGGCAAAGCGGCGGGCCGCTGTCCAACATACTGCTGCCGCTGTCATGGATCACGCGCCTGGCCGTTGCCATCCGGACAGGACTCTACAGGCACGGTCTGAAAAAACCGAATCGCCTGCCGGTCCCGGTCATCGTCGTAGGCAATATTTTCGTTGGCGGCACCGGTAAAACCCCATTTGTTCTGAGCCTGATCGCTGCATTGCGGCAACGTGGCTGGCAGCCTGGCGTGGTCAGTCGCGGCTATGGCATTAACGTCGGTCCCGAACCTCGCCATGGCTACGGCGCCCAGGTCGACGCCACCTACTTGGGCGATGAACCCTCCATGCTTGCACACGCCGCGCCTGTCGCGATACACCCGGACCGGGCGCGGGCTGCACGTTGCCTGCTGCAACAGTATCCGGACACCACGGTCATCATCGCCGACGATGGCCTTCAGCATCTGGCCCTGGGGCGTGATATCGAGATCGCTGTGCAAGACAGCCGCGGCATCGGCAATGGCCGCCTGCTGCCTGCAGGCCCGTTGCGCGAACCCGCCACAAGACTGGCATCGGTTGATTATCTGGTAATCAATATCCCTGCAGATGAACCCGTTGCAAAGCTGCCGCCAGACAAAGCCGACCGAAGCGAACAGCGCAAGCCGCGGCAGGTGACCATGCAATTGCACCCGACCCGCATGCTTCATTTGCGCTCCGGTCAAAGCATGCCGCCAGCGCAATGGACGGCTGCGCACCGGGGACAGCGCATTGCTGCCATTGCGGGCATCGGTCATCCGCCACGATTTTTCAGGACACTGGCGCATGCTGGTATCGCCGTGCATCAGTCCATTGCCTTTCCCGATCACCACGCCTATTCGGAGACCGAGATTCGGGCCATTGATGCCGACGTGATCCTGATGACGGCCAAGGACGCAGCCAAATGTGCGGCCATGCAGGACGAGCGCCTGTGGAGCATGGAGGTCGCCCCCCGGTTTTCCGATGCAGTTTTTTTTGACCGAATCACCGAACAACTCAAATCATTACCGGTATACTGACCCATTCAACCGATTACACCACACTTACTATGGACACGCATTTTCTCAAGCTCCTCGTCTGCCCGCTGTGCAACAGCCCCCTGCGCCATGACCAGAGTGAGCAGGAACTGATCTGTCAATACGACCAGCTGGCCTACCCGATCAGAAACGGCATACCCATTATGCTCAAAGAAGAGGCGCGCGCGCTCAGCCAGAATCACGGCGCATCGGCAGCAACGGCTCGTCCCCAGGACATCCGCCCGAGCGAATCCGCCGCAGAACCGGCGCCAAAGCAGACTGGCAGCAAGACAACCGCGCCCCAATCCAGATCGGCCACGCCCGGCGGCAAAGACTAATATGGCAGGTTTTATCGTTATAGTGCCGGCCCGCGCCGCTTCTACCCGGCTGCCCGGTAAAATGCTGGCCGATATCGGCGGCCTGCCCATGGTCGTGCGTACTGCCCAGCAGGCGGCACGCTCTGCGGCCAGCCAGGTTTACATTGCCACCGATGATCCGCACATCGCCGACGTTGCGCGCCACCACGGCTATACGCCTTTGCTTACCCGTGCCGACCATCCGTCGGGTACCGACAGGCTGGCCGAAGTAGTTGCGCAGCTGGCACTGCCGGATGATCAGGTCATCGTTAACGTTCAGGGTGATGAGCCCTTGATCGAACCGGACATCATCAACCTGACGGCAGGGGATCTGCTAGCCCACAGCACGGCCGCCATATCAACCTGCGCCTATCCGCTGGCTGGCCAGCAGGATTTTTTCAATCCGAATATTGTCAAGGTGGTTTGCTCGACTGACCAGTACGCGCTGTATTTTTCCCGGGCACCCATCCCTTGGGCACGCAACCATTTTGCTGCCGATAGCCCCTGTTCCGGGACCGAGCCATCCGCATTGCCTACAGGTTTTCCCGCATTGCATCATATTGGGTTATACGCTTATCGTAGCGGGTTCCTGAAAATTTTCCCGTCCCTCAGTCAGGGGCCGCTGGAAACCTTCGAGTCGCTAGAACAGCTCCGGGCACTGGAGCACGGGTTCCGTATCCACGTGCTGGTGACCACCAGCGCGCCCATGCCGGGCGTCGATACACAGGAAGATCTCGAACGAGTTCGCGGTTTTTACCGCAACTCGGTTTAATTTTGCAATGCATCATATAAAATAGCATTCCGTCAGTAACACATAACAACATCCAGGAGGGATCCATGCGTCTCATTTTGTTAGGGCCACCAGGCGCAGGCAAAGGCACTCAGGCAACTTTTATCACCCGGAAATACGGTATTCCGCAAATTTCCACGGGCGACATGTTGCGTGCAGCGGTCAAAGCCCAAACTCCTGTCGGCCTCGAAGCGAAACAAGTGATGGATAATGGCGGACTGGTGTCCGACGACATTATCATCCGGCTGGTCAAAGACCGCCTGCTTGAAGATGACTGCAAAAAGGGTTACCTGTTTGATGGTTTTCCACGCACCATTCCACAAGCCGATGCATTAAAAAATGCCGATATCGGCCTGGATTACGTCATTGAAATCGATGTTCCCGAAGAGGACATCATCGAGCGCATGAGCGGGCGTCGTGTACACCCCGCCAGCGGACGCACCTATCATCTGCGGTTCAATCCACCCAAAGTGGAAGGCAAGGACGACCTGACCGGCGAAACTCTGGTACAGCGCGATGACGATCAGGAAGAAACCGTCAGAAAGCGTCTGGAAGTCTATCGTAATCAGACTCGGCCCCTGGTCAAGTACTATTCCGACTGGGCCGCACAGAATGACCCCAAGGCGCCGCAATATGTCCATATTTCAGGGGTAGGCAAGGTGGAAGAAATTACCCGCCGTATCGAACAAGCGTTGAACCAATCCTAACATCGCGAGGAAAGTAAATGGAAATCAGGGATAAAGTTTTTATCGTCACCGGCGGTGCATCGGGCCTTGGCGCCGGCACGGCAAGAATGCTGGTCGAACAAGGTGCACAGGTTATTATTGCCGATGTTCAGGACGAGCCGGGCCAGCAGCTTGCCAGCGAACTGAACCAGCAATACGTACACTGTGACGTTACTCTTGAAGAAGACGCGAGCGCCGTCGTGAACGCCGCCACGGCTGCCGGAAAGCTGGTCGGCCTGATCAATTGCGCCGGCATCGCGCCTGCTTCGCGTACAGTTGGCAAAACCGGGCCGCACCCCCTTGATCTTTTCCAGAAAGTCATCGCTGTGAACCTGATCGGTTCATTCAACATGTTGCGCCTGGCTGCACACGCCATGAACAGCAACGAGCCGGAACCCACAGGGGAACGCGGCGTCATCATCAACACGGCATCGGTGGCTGCCTATGAAGGGCAGATCGGCCAGGCCGCCTATTCGGCCTCAAAAGCCGGTGTCGTCGGCATGACATTACCCGTTGCCCGCGATCTGGCCCGCTCGGGCATCCGCTGCAACACCATCGCTCCCGGTATTTTCGGCACGCCCATGATTTTTGGCATGCCCCAGGAAGTGCAGGATTCGCTGGCGGCAAACATCCCCTTTCCGTCACGCCTGGGAACACCGCAGGATTACGCCAAATTGGTCTATAGCATCATTACCAACGAAATGATCAACGGCGAGACCATTCGGCTTGACGGCGCCATCCGGCTTGCGCCAAAATAATTTTTACTGTCATCCCGATCACAGGCACGTGAGTTCGCCAAAGGCGTAATATTCACGTGCCTTGTTTTTTTCTGACAATTCCATGAGCCTTTTACGGTCTGCCGCCACCATCAGCGGCCTTACCTTGCTGTCGCGCATCTCGGGCCTGGCCCGCGATATTCTGGTTGCCCGAACCTTCGGCGCCAGCCCGCTGACCGACGCGTTCTGGGTTGCATTCCGGATCCCCAACCTGTTGCGCCGCCTGTTTGCGGAAGGCGCTTTCTCCCAGGCATTCGTGCCGATTCTTGGCGAAGCGCGTAACCGGCACGACCAGGACAAAGTCAAGGTGCTGCTGGATCACGTATTTATCGTACTGCTTTATGCCCTAATGCTGATCACCGTCCTGGGCATTATCGCTGCGCCATGGGTTGTTACCGCGATGGCCACCGGGATGTCCCACGCATCCACTGATACCGCGTTTGAATCCGCTGTATGGATGACGCGGGTGATGTTCCCGTATATCCTGTGCATGTCGCTGGTCGCCTTTGCCTCTGCCGTGCTCAACACCTGGAGCCGGTTTGCCATCCCGGCGTTCACGCCCATCCTGCTCAATCTGTCGATGATCTTGGCCTGCGTGCTGTTTACGGACATGTTTACCACGCCCGTTTACGCCCTGGCTGTAGGCGTCATGCTTGGCGGTGTCGCCCAGTTGATCATGCAATGGGTAGCCCTGGCAAGGCTGGGACTGACTCCCCGGTTTTCATTGAATGTCAAAAACGCCTGGGCCGATCCGCTGGTGCGCAGGATCATCCGCCAGATGGGACCGGCGACACTGGGCGTGTCGGTCGCCCAGATCTCTATTCTGATCAACACCAATATTGCAACCTGGTTGCCCGCCGGCAGCGTCACCTGGCTCTCGTTCGCCGACCGGCTGATGGAATTTCCCACCGCCCTGCTGGGGGTTGCGCTGGGGACAGTGCTATTGCCCAGCCTGTCGGCTGCACACAGTAAACAGGATACTCAGGCCTATAGCCATCTGCTAGATTGGGGCCTGAAACTGGTACTGCTGCTCGGATTGCCCGCCGCCCTGGGGCTGGCGCTGGCTTCGGACGCGCTGGTTGCCACCCTGTTCAATTATGGCGCCTTCAATGCCGCCGACGTACAGCAAACCCGTCTGTCGGTCATGGCATATGCGGTCGGGCTGATCGGCATTCTGGCCGTCAAGATCCTGGCGCCTGGTTTCTACGCAAAACAGGACATTCGGACACCAGTAAAAATCGCCATTGGCGTACTCATTTTTACGCAAATCATGAATCTGATTTTTGTCCCGTTTATCCACCACGCCGGCCTTGCGCTGTCCATCGGACTGGGCGCGACGGTGAACGCACTATGCCTGCTGGTGGGGCTGCGCCGCAAGAACATTTACCAGCCTCACGCTGGATGGCTGGCCTTTTTCGTAAGACTGACGCCCGCCGTGGTCGCACTGGCCTTGTGGATTCTGTTTTTGCAGCAATATATGAGCTGGACCGCCCTGACTCCTGGCACCATCAACACATGGATCAACGGCGCACTCGCGCAGCTATTGCCCGCGCATGTGACCTTTACCCTGTCGCGCCTGCTGACATTGATTACCCTGCTGGTTTCCTGCGGGCTGGTCTACTTCGCTGCGCTGTTCCTGGCGGGGTTTCGGCCAGCCGATTTCACGCGCCGTCGCTGACAGCGCCAATGCCCGTGCCGACCACGACACATCGGATCACGGGCCGCCAGCGCGGGATTGTTGTTGTCCTGAGCGCACAAATCTGTAAAAATGCGGCGTAAACCAGTGTTTTTGCACAGATTTCTTGCATACCACGATGAATATGCTAAACTACCAGACTTTGCTGAATTAACTTAATTAAAGAACTACCATGGCCAATACTGCACAAGCACGCAAACGTGCACGTCAATCCGTTGCTCGTAACAAACACAACTCCAGTCTGCGCTCACTGCTGCGCACGTCTGTCAAACGCGTACGTCAGGCAATTGACGCCGGCGACCAGACTGCCGCAAACGAAGTGTTTGCCAAGGCAACCAGCGTCATTGATCGCGTAGCCGACAAAAAAATTATCCATAAAAACAAAGCTGCCCGTCACAAAAGCCGCCTGTCTGCTGCAATCCGCTCAATCAGCGCCTGATCTGCATCTCTGGCAGTACCTTGCCGGGGCAGGATAAGCGATAGCGCGCACCAGCCGCATCGCGCCAAATACCGGCAAGCCTCACGGTTTGCGTCAATGGTAATCATAAAGCGTGGCTTTGGGCCGCGCTTTATGCTTTGTCGACTTTCGGTAATATACCGATATACGCTCACGCCCCCAAGCCATTGCCTCGCCATTGAGTTAAATTGCGTTTTCTGTCCAACAGTCTTCGTTCGCGACAGCCTATGCACGCCTGACGATTCCTGGAACGTGAGGCCCAAGCCACTTCGTACCGGCTGCGACACTTATTGAATACAAAATACGCCCGGGCCCCTGGCAAAAAGGCCCTGCGCGGACCGACCATGCGTCACATGCCCGTGTCCAGGCCGACCGGTACAATTTGCCTACAGACAACTTGCTCGCAATACGAACGCAAATCGCTATCTTCGTCTGCCGCACCCTACTCCCGACCATCGTCACACTCAGTGCGCATTGCGGATATTTTTCCGCTCGCAGCGCTCAGAAACTGACATGACATACGCAGACGCTGCCAGGACATACGCCGATATCCCCCGGAAAAACCGCCGATGCTGCCTGGATAATGCGACACCCAACCAGCCACAAGCTACGCGCGCAGCATCCACCCCCTTATCTAAAGGGGTGGGTCTAATTACGAGAACGGGTCAGACAAATCTGGAATAAAAGGGAGAAATCGAAAGACAATCAGCGTGTCCGTTCGGACGTTTTGAGCTTGTTATCTTTGGCAAAGTCAGCGACAAATTTCCAGGCCAGGGGCTCGAGTTCGCGCAGGCGAAAGTCAACAATCACACATTTGACGCCATCAATGATATTGGGCACAACATAGGGCGAATAGGTAATGTGATTTCCCGGGCCAACATTGCCGCCGGGGCGAAAGTGCGACATCACGCCGGCGAGCCTTTCCGCCCAGTCGCTCGGGCGAAAGCGCTGGCCTTCTTCGGTCACTCCGTGGATAATTAATTGTTGCACTTCAATTATCTTCAAGAAAAAGTCTCTTGCGATAAAAACCGTCAGAGAACAAAGATATACTAAAGACAGAATTGTATATGATAGCGTCTGGCGGCACCGGCAATTTGCCGGGTTATATGAAAGAAACAACAGATATATCCCGGTGCCGGAACACGCCCATTCCCTCTCAAGACAATCGCCTGGCGTCTCCTGCACGGAGTGCCGCCGGGAGCCATATTTTGTTTTTCTTTTTCCTGTTTACTACGGGTTTTCTGTTTTATTTGTTTACCTGTTTATTTGTTTACGTTAGCGACTGAATCATCCTGCCATGACAACCTTGCAATCGACCGGCCCGATGCGGCATTTCCTGCAGATCAAAGACTTTACTTCTGACGAACTCCTCTACGTGCTCAATCGCGCGCTGATCATCAAAAGCAAATTCAAGCGATACGAGCCGCATATGCCGCTGCACGATCGTACGCTGGCGATGGTTTTTGAAAAAGCCAGCACCCGCACCCGAGTATCGTTTGAGGCCGGCATGTACCAAATGGGCGGTTCGGTGATTCACCTGACCACCACAGATTCGCAACTGGGTCGCGCCGAACCGATAGAAGATACGGCACGCGTGATTTCTCGGATGGTCGATATCATCATGATTCGTACCTTTGAACAGACGCGTATCGAGCGCTTTGCCGCCCACTCGAGGGTACCGGTCATCAACGGACTGACCAACGAATTTCATCCCTGCCAGATCCTGGCCGATATCCTGACTTATATGGAGCATCGCGGCGCCATCAAGGGCAAAACCGTTGCCTGGATTGGCGACGCCAACAATATGGCCTATACCTGGATTCAGGCAGCCCAATTGCTGGGGTTCAAAATGCATGTCTCGGCCCCTAAAGGTTACCGCCTCGAAGAAGACCGGATTGCAGGCGTTTCCAGCGATGTGCTGGAACAGTTTGACGACCCGGCCGCCGCATGCCGCGGCGCCAGTCTGGTTACCACCGATGTGTGGACCAGTATGGGCTACGAAGAAGAAAACGAAAAACGCAAACGTGCATTCAAAAACTGGCAGGTCAACAGCCAGCTCATGCAGGCTGCGCAATCGGACGCGTTGTTCATGCATTGCCTGCCTGCGCACCGTGGCGAAGAAGTCACCGGCGAGGTGATTGACGGCCCGCAAAGTGTCGTCTGGGACGAAGCTGAAAACCGTCTGCATGCACAAAAGGCTCTGATGGAATTTCTGCTGCTCGGACGATTGCCCGACGTACAAGCCTGAGACTGCCAGCAATCATGAAACGCGTTAAAATACCGTCTATGCGTCGCATCTGATCACGCGCAGCAGCAAAGGTTTCATGGCAATATCTGCCACAAGCCCCTGATGCAGTGTTACGCGCTGCCGGACATCCGGCGGCCCGCCTCAGCCCGACATCCGCGCTATTTCTCACAACCTGCTAAATATACGAGTTCCTAATGAGCGAAGTCAAAAAAGTTGTTCTCGCCTACTCCGGCGGTCTTGATACCTCTGTCATTCTGAAATGGCTGCAAGATACCTATCAGTGTGAAGTCATTACATTTACCGCCGATATCGGACAAGGCGAAGAGCTTGAGCCCGCACGCCGCAAGGCTGAAAAATTCGGCATCAAGCCCGAGAACATTTTTATTGACGATTTGCGCGAAGAATTCGTGCGTGATTTCGTTTTCCCCATGTTTCGCGCCAATGCAGTATACGAAGGCGAATATTTGCTGGGCACCTCCATTGCCCGCCCGCTGATCGCCAAACGCCAGATCGAAATTGCCAATCAGGTCGGCGCCGATTCCGTATCACATGGCGCAACCGGCAAAGGCAACGACCAGGTTCGTTTCGAACTAGGCTATTACGCGCTGAACCCCGCCATCAAGGTTATTGCGCCATGGCGCGAGTGGGACCTGCTGTCGCGCGAAAAACTGCTGTCCTACGCTGAAAAAGCAGGCATCGAAATCGACATGAAACACAAGAATGGGGGCGCACCCTATTCCATGGACGCCAATCTGCTGCATATCAGCTTCGAAGGCCGCCATCTGGAAGACCCCAAGGCCGAAGCCGAAGAAAGCATGTGGCGCTGGACGGTCTCTCCCGAACAGGCTCCCGATACCCCGGAATATGTGGATCTGGAATACGAACGCGGCGATATCGTCGGCATCAACGGCGAAAAGCTCACGCCGGCCCAGGTGCTGACCAGACTGAACGAACTGGGTGGCAAGCATGGCATCGGCCGTCTTGACCTGGTCGAAAACCGCTATGTCGGCATGAAGTCCCGCGGATGTTACGAAACACCGGGTGGCACCATCATGCTGCGCGGACATCGCGCCATCGAGTCCATTACCCTTGACCGCGAAGTCGCCCATCTGAAAGACGACCTGATGCCCCGCTATGCAGCTTTGGTCTATAACGGATATTGGTGGTCTCCGGAGCGCAAGGCGCTGCAGGTGCTGATTGATCACTCTCAACAGTTCGTCAATGGCTGGGTACGCCTGAAACTATACAAAGGCAATGTTTACACCGTCGCCCGTGATTCAAAAGATACCTTGTTTGACAAAACCATTGCTACCTTTGACGATGATGGTGGTGCATACAACCAGGCGGACGCGGGTGGCTTCATCAAGCTGAACGCGCTGCGTATGCGCATTGAAACCACAGCTGGCCGTAAATAAATTACTGCGCCCTGTTATGAACTGACCGCCGGCTTTGCCGGCGGTTTTGTTTTATCTGCACGATTGCCCGGAGCAGCCGGGCGATTGCCAACAAAAAGCGCAGTACATATACCG
>NZ_JBQEAU010000013.1:0-3132 GCF_052108595.1 Advenella sp. | reverse complement strand
TGTTACGTCGTTAGGTGCCATGCTACGTCGTTAGGTACCCTGCACCTCCTCGCTGCGCTGTCAGGCCATTGCTGCCTTGCAAGGTAGTTGCGACCGCGTAGTCGTTGCAGCGTTGCCGCGTTTGCCTGTTGGTATTGCCGCAAGCACCCGGGTATGTGCGACCGGATATGCCAGGCTACAGTTCGACCTGTATGCCCATTTCAATCACCCGATTGGGCGGAATCTTGTAAAAACGCGTACTGCGCGCTGCGTTGCGGGACATAAAGGCAAATAGCCTGCGACGGTAGCGCTTGATCAATGGCGCACGGTTTGACACCATGATGGTCTGGCGCGACATGAAATAGGACACCACCATCGGCGACAGATCAATCTGCGGATGTGCTGCATGAACCTGCTCGAGCACTTCGGGTACATTGGGTTCCTGCTTGAACCCGTAGGTCGCCGTGACTTGCCAGGCATTAGCGTCGACCTCGGAAATCACAAACCTCTCCTCCTGCGAGATAAAAGGCACATCGGCGCTTTTCACCGACAAAAAGACCAATTGCTCATGCAATACCTTGTTGTGCTTCAGATTATGCAACAGGGCTGATGGCACACGCTGCGGATTCGAATGCATGAATACCGCCGTGCCCGGAACGCGGGGCACAGTATCGTGCAACAGCATATTCAGAAACGGCTTAAGTTGCTGCGCCTCGTCAATATCAATCCTGTCGAGCCTTTCGCGTCCCTTGCGCCAAGTCATCATCAGCGTAAACAACCCCAACGCAATGAGCAATGGCAGCCAGCCGCCCTCTTCGATCTTGATGGCATTGGCCGAAAACAGCAGCACGTCAATAATCAGAAAAATGCAGAGCAGCACGTAAATAAAGGTCCGACGAAACCCCTTATACATGCCGGGCATCACACTGAAGGCCAGAATCGACGTAATCAGCATCGTACCTGTCACAGCAAAGCCGTATGCATGAGCAAGTTTTTCAGAACTCTGGAACACCAGCACAAGAACGATCACAGCAACAAAGAGCAGCCCATTGACGCGCGGCATGTAAATCTGCCCTTCTTCTTCGCTTGAAGTATGCAGTATTTCCATGCGTGGCCACAGACCGATCTGCACTGCCTGCCGCGTGACCGAAAACGCGCCCGAAATGACAGCCTGAGAGGCAATGATGGTTGCCATGGTCGCCAGAATGACCATGGGAATTTGCCCCCAGACCGGCACGGACATGAAGAACGGATTTTTCGCGGCGGCGGGATTCTGAATCACCATGGCGCCCTGACCGAAGTAACAAAGCAACAAGGCAGGCAACACAAACCAGAACCAGGCCCGGCTGATGGCCGGTCGTCCGAAATGACCCATATCGGCATAGAGCGCTTCAGCACCGGTCAGCGCAAGCACAACATACCCAAGCAGCAGAAAACTGTGCGCCGGGTCATTGATGATGAAGCGCAAGGCATATATCGGTTCAAGCGCCAGCAACACCACTGGATTGTCGATGATATTCCAGATACCCAGCAATCCCAGCGCGAGAAACCAGACAAACATGATCGGCCCGAACAGACGCCCGACCAGCCCGGTCCCGTGAGACTGGATCATGAACAAGCCAATCATGATGATGATCGATAGGGGTAGAATCCAGCGATCAAGCCGGTCCGAAACAACACTGATGCCCTCCAGCGCCGACAGCACCGAAATGGCCGGGGTGATAACACTGTCACCATAGAACAGGCAGGCACCGAAAATGCCGAGTACCAGCAGGATAGGCCGATACCCGGGTTTGATGTTGCGGATCGCCAGTTCCATAAGCGCCAGCACCCCGCCCTCGCCCTTATTGTCGGCGCGCAGCACAAGAATGACATATTTTACCGAGACCACGATCATGACCAGCCAGAACAGGATGGACAGGATACCCATTACCGAATCCTGACCCACGCCAACGCCGGCGCCGTTCAGGCTGGCCTGGATGGTATACAGCGGGCTGGTGCCAATATCACCATAGACCACCCCCAGGGCACCAAGCAGCATGCCGGCGCCAGGGGATTTCTTCGAGTCCTGCCGCATTATTTATCAACCTTTGAACGGGTAAGCCGGGTGCCGATACGCGGTCCGGGAAAAATCACGGTAATCTGCGTACCCTGAATTTGCGGCCGGCTCAGCAGACTCCACCAGGCGCCGTGGGCTCGGGTAATTTCGCGCACGATGGTCAGGCCCAGACCGGTTCCTGTGGCATCTGCCTTGGGGGACCGGTAAAATGCATCGAAAATCTGTGCCGCATCATCGGGATCAATGCCGCAACCATCATCACGCACGGTGAGCGATGGCGGATTGGATCCCACGGTCAGCGTAATATTACTTGCCCCCTGGGCATACTTGAGCGCATTGTCGATCAGGTTGCCCAACAACTCTTCCAGCAGCAATACATCCCCGTCTATCCATACCGCAGTGTCGGGGGCATCCAGAAAAAGATCAACCCCATGCTGCCGCGTCTTGGGCACCCATTCCAGGCCGGCGTTCTGCACCCATTCGCATAAATTGATTTTTGTAAAAACATCCTGGGGACGAATGCCCGGATCGGCCCTGGCCAGCACCAGCAACTGCTGCCCCAGGTGAATAAGGCGATTGCTGATGGTTTTGATTCGCTCGGCACGCTCCCTTACATCGTCGGGCAGTGCGCGCGCCAGCATCAGCTCCGACTCCAGGCGCAGGCCCGCCAAAGGCGTGCGAAACTGATGCGCCGCGTGGCCGATAAAGCGACGCTGGGCCACCAGAGACTCGTCCAGCTTGCGCAACAAATCATTCAGGCGATCCAGCAAGGGCAGCAGCTCGGTGGGCACGTTGTGCAATTCAATAGGTTGCAGATCCTCTTCGGAGCGCTGGGAAATCTCTCCGGCCAGCATATTGACCGAACGCAACCCCGAGCGCACCCCATAGAAGACCAGCCAGGCAAACAGTGCCACCAGCAGCAGTTGCCCAATGATAATGACAATGAAAATATCCTTGACAACCCAATCAAGCGCATCCTGCATAATCAACAGGGTTGCGCTGAAATCAAGAATAATGAGAACCAGCAGGGCCGGGATCAGGCGGATGATCAGATGACGAAACAAGGAACCTTTCTGAAGAAAGGAACTGCTGCG
>NZ_JBQEAU010000012.1:45227-57113 GCF_052108595.1 Advenella sp. | reverse complement strand
ATATGCCACTGTGCCCAGCGCGGCCAACCCGCCGTAGGTTGCCAGATTGCTGTTGGCTTTGTGCCCCACCAGCATGCCTAATACACCTGCACTCAGGGCTGTTTTGTCACCGTCGGACAGCAGTGACTTGTCGCCGGATGTGGCATTTTTTACTGATGATCCAGCCTGGCTCATTGCTGATTTGCCGGCGCTGAGCAGGGATTCAAGTATATTAAGTGCACTCATGATGGGGTATCCTTATTCAATGGTGGGGACCGATAGCGGTCAAACCGAGTCAGATCAATCGACATCTATCAATGCTCAGACCAAGTCTACCAAGTTTGAGTGTCATATTGCAGTCAGTATTTGCTGGTTTTTATAAATATTTACGTTCGCGATTGCGGCGCTGTTTCATTGAAACAGCGTGACAGGACGCGTAGAATAACCTTTAATTTCAATAGATGGAGAGATGGATGCCAAGTTTTGACGTGGTCAGTGAAGCCGAAATGACAGAGGTGCGCAACGCAGTCGATCAGGCCAACAAAGAAGTTTCCACCCGTTTCGATTTTAAAGGGTCCGATGCCCGCATCGAGCAGAAAGATCTTGAGCTGGTGATTTACGCCGATGATGATTTCAAGGTGGGGCAGGTGCGTGAAGTGCTGCTCAATAAACTGGCCAAGCGCAATGTGGATCTTCGGTTTCTGGAAAAAGGCAAGCAAGAGAAAATTTCCGGTGACAAGCTCAAGCAGTTCAATACCATCAAGAAAGGCGTGACCGGAGATCTGGCCAAGAAAATCGTGCGTATTATTAAAGACAGCAAACTGAAGGTGCAGGCAAGCATCCAGGGCGATACCGTCAGGGTCACCGGCGCCAAGCGCGATGTGCTGCAAGACGTCATTGCCCTGCTGAAAAAGGAAGTGGCCGATGCGCCGTTAAGCTTCAACAATTTCCGGGACTGAGATTGCAATATTGATGGGCGCTATATCGGTGACGCTCTACCAGTGTCGCTATATCGGCCACCAGCCTCGAGGAGCGGCCGTGGGGACCATGCTCGGATATCATCATTCCTGACAAGCCGCTTGTTACTTGTACTGGGAGCAGCCCCGTGTTGCGGACAGGCTGCCGCACACGCTTTGATAAGATGAAAAAAAGCCCGCCTGGCCTGCTGATGTGATCAGCCGGGCTGGCGGGCTCTCTCATAATAGGGCTTGCGATGTTCGTAGAAAACTCGCCGGGCCCGATTATGCATCATTACATGACACGACTGCGGTATTCGTTGGTGCGTGTGTCGATTTCGATTTTATCGCCGATATTGCAGAACAGCGGTACGGCCAGATTGTAACCGGTACTGATTGTGGCCGGTTTCAGCACTTTGCCTGAAGTGTCGCCCTTGACAGCAGGCTCGGTATAGGTGATTTCACGAACAATGATCGTAGGCAGTTCTACAGAAATGGCACGGCCTTCGTAGAACACGACTTCAACGGTCATGCCTTCTTCCAGATAGTTCAGTGCGTCGGTCATGCTCTCGGCTTCGACTTCGTACTGGTTGTATTCTTCGTCCATGAAAACGTACATGGGATCTGCGAAATACGAATAGGTGCATTCTTTCTTTTCCAGCATGACAATTTCGAATTTCTCGTCTGCTTTGGAAACCTGTTCGCTGCCTGATCCTGTCAGCAGGTTTTTGAATTTGAGTTTGACAACAGCGGAGTTACGGCCGGATTTGTTGTATTCAGCTCTTTGCACGACCAGGGGTTCGGTGCCCACCATGACGACGTTACCTACGCGCAGTTCTTGTGCGGTTTTCATTAAATATGCTCCGGATGGAATGGATGTGGCAGATTCCGCTGCAGACCTGGCAGGTGTGGTGCCTGAACGCGGACGCCGGCGGAAAAAAGTATGATTTTAGCCTGAGTTGGCGGTATTTTCATAAAAAATCCGGATGGATTCCGATAATGTCTTGTTTTTAGACAAATTTTCGGCAAATGTGCGACAGCTTCTGCGCCAGCTATCCAATTGCCCGGGCGTGTTAAGCAAAGCCGTAAGCTGATTGGTGAAATAGGCATGCCTGGAGGGCGAATTCCAGCTGCGCATCATGGCTTTGGTCTCTTCATGCCCGGGAAAAAGCGCCAGCCATGCCTGCAGCTTTTTCAGATGAGTATCGTCACTCTGCTCGTATATTTGCCATAGAAAGGGTTTGCGGGACCAGATGGCCCGGACAAAACTGTCTTCGCCGCGCACAAAGTTCAGATCGCACAGCCATAATAATTGGTCGTATTCGTCCTGGGGCAGAAAAGGGATGCGCAAAAGCGTAACGCCTGGCAGCGGTGTCTGCTGATCCTGCGCAGCATTGTCCTCTGATGGGGCAGGTTTTTTGGCCTGCATCGTCGTCTGAGGCGCTGCCTCGGGCACGGCATCTGGCGAGGAGGCGGGGGCGTTGCCCATACCAGTATCGGGAATTGAAACAGCGCCATGCAATTGGGTAGTGGCATCGCGTTCCAGCTGGGGCAACACTGACTGGGGTACCAGTAGCACCACAGGCCTGCGTGATTTTCGCAGGGCATGCAGCAGGCTGCGGTAGGGGGCCGAGGCATAGCAAAACAGACTGACAAAAAGCGTGTCAGCTTGCAGATAGGCCTGGGCTTGCGGCAGGCCAAGACGTTGCAAAAACTGTTTTTTCTTTGTTGAAGAATGCATCCAGCTGCGCCGACGCTCGCTCAATCCGGCTTCGCCAATCAGCCCGCCGGTCTGGTCTGAAAAACCCGGGAAGAAGAAATACTTTGTGACGCCGTTGCGTTGCGGAGAAGGTTGAGCGTGAAAGCCCGCCGTCCAGGACTCGGCCGACAGATATTCAAGATTGAGCCATAGCTTGGTATGGCCCGGCATGGCGTCAATGTATTGGGCTGGTGGATCGCAGGCGAATGCCTCGATCACCAGCTGTGCCGGCGTATGCGCGGTCTGATTGTCAGTCCAGTGAATGATCCGGATGTCCTCGACCAGTTGTTCGTCCAGTTCAGGCTGTACCGCCGGGGCCAGCTGGCGAAAAACCGTCAGGTCATCAACCCAGAGTCTGACGTGTGCCGACCATTCGAGGTGCAGGGAACGGGCAAGCCGCCAGCACACGCCGATATCGCCGAAATTGTCGACAACCCGACAGAAGATATCGATATGGGGTTTGTTGCCGGGAGCCGGGTGTTTAGTGGAAGCGTCCAATCGGATCCTCCGATACGTCAGGCATCATCACGGGCATCAGGTCCCCGGCCGGATTGGGAAATAACGGTTCGTCCGACACATCGCTGCTGCCATCGAGCACTTCCTTGAGGCAGGTAATATGGCGGATGCCATTGTTCTGCAGATGTTCGAGTAACGTATTGAGCTGGGCAAAATCGTTGATGGTCTCCAGTTGCTGATCTTCGGTCTCGTCAGGAAAGACCGGCCACAGGCATCCGTAAATCACTTCATGCGATTGCAGCAGCGTAAAGCCGATCCTGATCTCCCGCAAGGCCTCGTCCTGATACAGCGCAACGGTGGCACGAAAGGCATCCGGCGTGGTGTCAAAGACAGTTTGCAGCCATTGCGTGGCCGCTGTGATGGCCGCATATCGGATACGTTTGTCAGCCTGGCGATTGGCAATATAAAAGGCGTCGGGCAGCATGAGTTCAATGCCGCAGGCCGGCAGCAGCTTCTGGAACAGCGGCGTCGCCGCGGTACGCCAGCTCTCAAGGCAAGCCTGGCGCTGTTCGCTGAACGGACCCTGGGCTTGCTGCCAGCGGAAAACCGCCTGGCCTTTCGGTGTGCACAAGGCTGCCAACACGAAACGGCTGTCCGACATTAACTGCATGTCTTCGGACAGGTCATCAACCGGCACAACGGAGCGAACATGCGTGCCGAAAACCTTGCCGGTAATGGCCATCATCCACTGGAAAACGCCGGTAAACGAGCGGGGCATCTGATCGACGCTGAGGATTTGCGGGTGGATGGCCATCCGCACATCACTGGCGGCAATATGCTGACCAAGCAGCGTGCCGAGCGCTTGTTGTGCGGCGCCATCAAGGATGGGCAGGGGAATCTCGAAACGGGTCCAGGCGATGACCGGGATGGCCACGAACACGCAGTCGTAGGTCACGCCCTCATGGACCCATTCGCAGGACTCCGACAGCGTCTCTGCATTTTCCAGCAGAATGTCATGGGTTTCGGAATCGCTATCGGATAAATGGTCCAGCAGTCGTTCCACCGTCTTCTTGCGGTTCTGTTTGAAAATATCCAGAAGAGAGGTCTGAATCAGATTTTCCCAATAACGATCTTCAACAATGCAGCCTGATTGCTTCAGGGCAAGGCATAAATCGAGTAGCGGTTGGTCGCTGGCGTGCAGGCTGGCTGGTTTTTTCCGGTTCATTACACTTGTAGTTGCGCTGCCGGTCTGCCTTCAAAAGACAGGCCGGACAGCATGTTAGGATCGCGCGCCGCGGCGCTGATCGGGCAAAACACCATTTGTTCGCCCGGGCCGGCGGTGCTGGGGCATGTGGCAGAAGACTCAGCCTGTTTTCCCGGCACGGTGCGGACCCTGGCGTCTATCAAAGCAGCTGGCGCAGTACGAACGGCAAAATACCGCCGTTCTGGTAATAATCAACTTCAATTGGGGTATCGATACGCAGCAGAACGGTGACGTCCTGTGAGGTGCCATCGTCCCGACGGATGGTGAGCGTGACATCCTGCTGAGCCTTGATGCCGTTTTCCAACCCGCTGATATCGAACGTTTCGGTGCCAGTGATGCCCAGTGTATCGACACTGTCGTTGTCCTTGAACTGCAGCGGCAGCACGCCCATGCCAACCAGATTGCTGCGGTGGATACGCTCAAAACTGCGTGCAATGACGGCCTTGACGCCCAATAGCTGCGTCCCCTTGGCGGCCCAGTCGCGCGAGGACCCGGTGCCGTATTCTTCACCGCCGAACACCACGGTGGACACGCCATCCTGAATGTATTTCATGGCGGCGTCGTAAATGGACATCTGCTCGCCACCGGGCTGGTGCAGGGTCTCTCCGCCTTCTACGCGGCTGCCTGTTGGCAGTGGCGGAATCATCAGGTTTTTGATACGTACGTTGGCAAACGTGCCGCGCATCATGATCTCGTGGTTACCGCGGCGGGACCCGTAGCTGTTGAAATCTGCTTTCATGATGCCGTGCTCGTTGAGCCAGCGGCCGGCAGGCGAGGTTTCCTTGATGGAACCGGCAGGCGAGATATGGTCGGTCGTGACCGAATCGCCAAAGATACCCAGCGCCCGGGCATTTTTGACTGGCGGCATGGGTGACGGCGTCATTTCAAATGCGTCAAAGAACGGTGGTTTGGCTATATAAGTAGATTCAGGCCAATTGTAAACATTTCCCGTCACGCCCTTGATGTTTTCCCAGAGCTTGCCTGGGTTGGCTTTGACCTGGGCGTAATTCTTGCGATAGACCTCGGGCTGCATGGCGGCCGCCAGCAGTTCCTGCACCTCTTGTTCGCTTGGCCAGATGTCGCCGAGCCACACATCGCCGTTCTTGCCTTTGCCAACGGGCTCGGTCATGAGGTCTTTGTTGATGGTGCCAGCCAGGGCATAGGCGACCACCAGCGGAGGCGAGGCCAGGAAGTTGGCCTTGATATTCGGATGGATCCGGGCTTCGAAGTTGCGGTTTCCGGACAGAACGGCGGCGCAGACCAGATCGTTTTCAGTGATGGACTGGTTGATATCGGCTGACAGGTCACCGGCATTGCCAATACAGGTGGTGCAGCCGTAGGCCGCCACGTCAAACCCGAGCTTGTCCAGGTATGGCAGCAGGCCGGTTGCAGTCAGGTACTCGGTGACCACGCGGGAGCCTGGCGCCAGCGAGGTTTTAATATGGCTGGGGATTTTCATGCCGGCCTGCACCGCTTTTTTGGCCAGCAGGCCCGCGGCCAGCATCACACTGGGATTGGACGTATTGGTGCAGGACGTAATGGCCGCAATTAGGATATCGCCGTTTTTGAGCCTGGTGCCTGCGCTGGTCTCGAAAACCTGCTCGAATTTTTCAGGGCTCTGATTAAAGCCGTTTTCGATGGCCGGTTTGATGAACAGGTCGGCAAAGGTATCCTTGACGTTGCCGATCTCAATACGGTCCTGCGGGCGCTTGGGGCCGGCCAAGGACGGGGCCACGGTAGACAGATCAAGATGCAGCAATTTGGTATAGCGGATATCCTTGCCCTTGGGAATGCCATACATGTTCTGGGCCTTGAAATAATTTTCAAGCGCAGCCACTTCCTGCTCGGTGCGGCCGGTGCCCTTGAAGTAGTCGATGGTATGATCGTCGACCGGGAAAAAGCCCATGGTGGCGCCGTATTCCGGGGCCATGTTGCCAATAGTGGCGCGATTGGTCACCGACAATGTGGCTGTGCCCTCGCCACAGAACTCCACGAATTTTCCGACGACTTTTTCACGGCGAAGCATTTCGGTCAACGTGAGTACCAGATCAGTCGCGGTGACGCCACCGCGCAGTTGACCGGTGAGCTCGACCCCAATCACGTCGGGTGTGAGGAAATACACCGGCTGGCCAAGCATTGCGGCTTCTGCCTCGATACCGCCCACGCCCCAGGCCACCACGCCAATACCATTGATCATGGTCGTGTGGCTGTCTGTACCCACAAGAGAATCTGGATAGTAAACGTTGTCTTTCTGGTAGACGCCGCGGGCCAGGTATTCAAGGTTTACCTGGTGGACAATACCAAACCCGGGAGGCACGACGCCGAAGGTATCGAAGGCCTGCATGCCCCATTTCATGAACTGGTAGCGCTCCTGATTGCGCTGAAACTCCACTTTCATGTTCAGATCCAGCGCTTTTTTGGTGCCGAAATAGTCGATCATGACCGAGTGGTCCACCACCAGGTCAACCGGCACCAGTGGTTCGATCCGTTTTGGATCCCGGCCCATTTTGTCGGCAACCGCGCGCATGGCGGCAAGATCGGCCAGCAAGGGCACGCCGGTAAAGTCTTGCAAAACGACTCGGGCAACCACAAAAGGGATTTCGTCTTCGCGCTTGGCCACCGGTTGCCAGTTGGCAAGCTGGCGTACATGTTCTTCGGTTATTTTCTTGCCATCGCAGTTGCGCAATACCGATTCAAGCACAATCCGAATGGAAACCGGCAGCGACTGGACGTCAATGCCAAGTTGTTTGCCCAGTTCGGGAAGGGAATAATATTTTGCAGTGTTGCTGCCGATTCTGAATTCTTTGAGGGTGCTTGCTAACGACATTTTTATCTCCGGGGCGGTTCCGCACAAACAGTATTAAGTGTAGATCATTTTACTCCTTTTTAGCTGTGCGACCGGCAACAAAAAAGGCAGCTACCCCACAGGATAGCCGCCTTTTCTGGATATTACAGTTCAATTTAATTGACTGACCGCATCACGCAGCGAAGAGTTTACCCAGATCGGCAATACCGGCCCGGATCTTTTCTTCGGTCACGGTCACGAAACTCAAGCGCAGCGTGTTTTTCGGCGCATCGACATTGGGATAGAAAGGTTCGCCCGGCACATAGGCCACTTTGTACTGTTCAACGGCCTGGGCCAGCGCCAGGGTGGTGTCAAATTTTTCGTCCACTTTTACCCAGATAAACATGCCGCCGGTGGGGCGGGTCCACTTGGCCGACTTGGGAAAGTGCTCGTCCATGGCGTCGAGCATGTACTGGCACTGATTGCGATACAGTTCGCGCACCTTGGGCAGGTGCGTGCTCAGGAAACCGTCCTTGATGGTTTCGTACACGGCCATTTGGGTCACCGTGGCGGTGTGCAGATCGGTTGCCTGTTTGATTTGCACCAATTTGGCAATGATTTCGCGAGGCGCAACCAGGTATCCCAGGCGCATGCCGGGCGCCAGTACCTTGGAGAAAGAGCCCATGCGCAAGACGGTCGCACCGGCCTGGCGACCCAGATGCAGCAGTCCGGGTAGCGGTTCGCCCATGTAGCGCAGCTCGCCGTATGGATCGTCTTCCACAATGGGCACGTTCAGGCGGGCGCAGCGCTCTACCAGCGCCTGGCGGCGTTCCAGATCCATGGTGCGGCCGGTCGGATTCTGAAAGTTGGGCAGGCAGTATATAAAGCGGGCGCCGTCGGCTTTCTGGTCGCTGATGTCTTCGGGTATCAGGCCGCCATCGTCGGTAGCGACCGGCTCATAGACGGGTTCAAACAGAGAAAATGACTGGAGCGCGCCCAGATAGCTTGGCGATTCCACCAGCACTTTGCTGCCTGGGTCAATCAGCAGTTTGCCGATCAGATCCAGCGCCTGCTGGGAACCAGAAACGATAAGCACCTCGTCCACGTCGATCTGCGTGCCGCGCGCCTGGAAGTCGCTGACAACCCATTCGCGCAGCGGCCGGTAGCCTTCGGTTGGTCCATATTGCAAAGCCACCTTGGGAGATTCAGACAGTACCTTGTCGTACGCGGCGCGGATCTGTTCGGTGGGAAACCCCAGATGTGACGGCAGGCCGCCGGCAAATGACGTGACATCAGGACGTTCGGTAATTTTCAGGATCTCGCGGATGGCGGAGCTGGTCAGTTGCGTAGCACGTTGGGAAAATTGAAAGGGAACTCGGTTCATAATGACGGTTGGAATTATTCGGACTGATAGATGAGGCGCAGGTTGCGCAATGGCACAGCCCGGCATCACAGGAATGGCTTTAACCCATACAGAACCGCAAGTCTTGTGTAAAAGACATGTTTATAGAAATTTTGTTAATTCGTATAAAGCGTCTATCTGGTAAAGTATGCTGTTGATTACACCACCACCGGCGCGGCTTTTCAAGCGATTGATGCAAAAGTGCCGAATTTGTGAGCCAAAGGTGGTTTTTGCCGCAAAACTGTTATGGCCGGCTCACCAATACAGCGCCAGTGAAGGCTTACCGCTTAGCCGGGGTTGCAGTTTGGTCGCGCCGTAAAGGGTATCCGGTGGCCGATCCGGCCCGTGGATTTTCATGCGACGGGTGTAAATCTGTGAGCTCAGCTGTGTTCGTGATGCTGTTCGCAAAATCTCAAGTGATTGCCGAAAGGATCCGAAATATTCATGGTGAAACCCCATGATTCTTTTGTTACGCCAGGGCGTGCAAATGACGCCTTTTTGTTGATCAGGTCTTGCTGCAGCGTGTGGATCCCTTCCATGGGCAGGAAAACGGCGCTGCCGGGCGTGCCATCGCCGAAGTGTTCGCTCAAGTGCAGTACCAGGCTGTCGCGGGCAATCTCCATGTATAACGGCAGATCGGGCGCAAAGCGATGCTCCCAGCGCTTTTCAAAGCCCAGGAAATCCAGATAGAACGTCTCGGCAAGTGGGGTGGAGAAAATGCGCAGAATGGGGATGGGGTGATCAAGATGCATGGCAGCGAATCCGAAAAAGGTCAGGGGGCTGGCGTGTCTTCCCACAGCGTGAATCAAAGATGATCGTCAATGGGTCCAGGCGTAGCAGGGCAATGGTACAGCATTGGCGTTTTGCCGGTGAAGCGGCTTGCAAAACGGCATCATAAAAATGAGACAAAAAACCCGGTACAGCGTACCGGGTGATTGACACGCAGGCGTGTCTGTTCTGTGACTTGGTTATCTAATCTGCATGTGTGGCTTATTTCACCGGACCATTAAATGGTTCGTTGCCCGGATGCATGACGCAGGTTTCGCCCGAGGGCCGATACCTGTGTCATGTCGCTCAACCCCGAAGGGCTGAGTGATGGTAACCAGATGCCGACAGAATCATCAGATGCCAACAGAATCGGCGATTTCCTTGAAGTCTTCGATTTGGTCGAAGTTCATGTAGCGATAAATGCTCTCGCTGTTCTTGTCGATAATGCCCATGTCAGCCATGTATTCTTCGCGAGTCGGAATTTTGCCCAGACGTGAGCAGATAGCGGCCAGTTCGGCTGACCCCAGGTATACGAAGGTGTTCTTGCCCAGACGGTTGGGGAAGTTACGGGTACTGGTAGACATCACGGTAGCGCCTTCGCGAACCTGTGCCTGGTTACCCATGCACAATGAGCAGCCCGGCATTTCCATGCGGGCACCAGCCACTCCAAGTACGCCATAGTGGCCTTCTTCGGTCAGCTGCTTCTGGTCCATTTTGGTCGGCGGGGCGACCCACAGTTTTACCGGGATATCGCGTTTGCCTTCGAGCAACTTGGAAGCGGCGCGGAAGTGTCCGATGTTGGTCATGCAGCTGCCGATAAACACTTCGTCGATTTTTGCACCGGCCACATCCGACAGGGTTTTGACGTCGTCCGGGTCGTTCGGGCAGGCAACGATAGGCTCGTGCACATCGGCCAGGTCGATTTCGATGACCGCAGCGTATTCGGCGTTGGCATCAGGCTCGAGCAATTGCGGATTGGCAAGCCAGGCTTCCATGGCCTTGATGCGACGGCCCAGAGAGCGCTCGTCTTCGTAGCCATTGGCGATCATCCATTTGAGCAATGTGATATTGCTGTTCAGATATTCGATAATGGGTTCTTTGTTCAGATGCACGGTACAACCGGCAGCAGAGCGTTCTGCAGATGCATCTGACAGTTCGAATGCCTGTTCGATTTTAAGATCGGGCAGACCTTCGATTTCCAGGATGCGGCCGGAGAAAATGTTTTTCTTGCCTTGTTTTGCAACAGTCAGCAGATCATTCTTGATGGCATACAGCGGAATGGCATTGACCAGGTCACGCAGGGTAACGCCTGGCTGCATTTTGCCCTTGAAGCGCACCAGCACTGATTCGGGCATGTCCAGCGGCATGACGCCGGTGGCTGCGGCAAAGGCGACCAGGCCGGAACCGGCGGGAAAGCTGATACCAATCGGGAAGCGGGTGTGCGAATCACCACCAGTACCTACGGTATCGGGCAGCAGCATGCGATTGAGCCATGAGTGGATGATACCGTCGCCGGGGCGCAGCGCAATACCGCCGCGATCACTGATAAAGTCAGGCAGTTCGTGGTGGGTTTTGACGTCGACGGGTTTCGGATAGGCTGCGGTGTGGCAGAAAGACTGCATGACCAGATCTGCAGAGAAGCCCAGGCAGGCCAGATCCTTGAGCTCGTCGCGGGTCATGGGGCCGGTTGTATCCTGGCTGCCCACCGAGGTCATTTTCGGCTCACAGTATGTACCGGGGCGAACACCGGTGCCTTCTGGAAGACCACAGGCACGACCGACCATTTTTTGAGCCAGCGTGTAGCCTTTGCCTGAATCTGCAGGGTCAACCGGCAGGCGAAACTGGGTAGATGCAGGCAGACCCAGTGTTTCACGGGCCTTGGCAGTCAGGCCACGTCCAATGATGAGAGGAATGCGGCCACCGGCGCGCACTTCGTCAAAAAGCACCTCGGACTTGACCTTGAATTGGGCAATTACCTTGCCGTCTTTCAGGGCTTTGCCTTCGTAGGGGCGCAGTTCCACGACATCGCCCATGTTCATGTCGGAGACGTCCAGTTCGATCGGCAGCGCGCCGGCATCTTCCATTGTGTTGTAGAAAATAGGGGCGATCTTGCTGCCCAGACAGACGCCGCCAAAGCGTTTGTTTGGCACAAAAGGAATGTCCTGGCCGGTGAACCACAGGACGGAGTTGGTTGCCGATTTACGAGAAGAGCCGGTACCGACGACGTCTCCGACATAGGCAACCAGATTGCCTTTTGCCTTGAGTTCGTTCAACTGGCTGATGGGACCGATTTTGCCCGGTTCCTGAGGCTCGATGCCTTCGCGCGGGTTTTTCAGCATGGCCAGGGCGTGCAGCGGAATATCTGGGCGGCTCCAGGCGTCGGGCGCCGGAGACAGGTCATCGGTATTGGTCTCGCCGGTGACTTTGAAAACGGTAATGGTCAGGCTTTCCGGCACTTCAGGGCGGCTGGTGAACCATTCGGCATCGGCCCAGCTTTGCATTACGGCCTTGGCGTTA
>NZ_JBQEAU010000012.1:0-45217 GCF_052108595.1 Advenella sp. | reverse complement strand
GCATTGGCGTTGCCTTTTTCGGCTTTTTCCTGAACATCGTGGAATGCATCAAATACCAGTAAGGTTTTCTTCAATGCTTCGGCAGCCATCGTGCCCAGTTTTTCGTTGTCCAGCAGATCAACGAGCGGGCTGATGTTGTAGCCGCCCAGCATGGTGCCGAGCAGTTCGGTGGCTTTTTCATCGGAAATCAGGGAACATTTTTCTGTACCAAAGGCGACGGCAGCCAGGTAAGACGCCTTGACTTTGGCCGCATCGTCAACACCGGCCGGTACGCGGTGGGTAATCAGATCAAGCAGAAAAGCCTCTTGCCCGGCTGGCGGCGTCTTGAGCAGCTCTATGAGTTCTGCCGTTTGCTTTGCCGAAAGAGGTAGCGGAGGGATGCCCAGCGCATCGCGTTCTGCGGCGTGCTGACGATAGGATTCCAACATGGTAAGACCCTTGAAATAGAGGAGGAGGGAAATGATTTTCGTCTATCATTATAAGGGTTTAGCGCTATATTAGCAAATGTCTTATATAAGACATAAGACTGAGCGCCACACTGCAGTAGATAACGAAACCCGTTACAATCTGCTTGCGCCCACAGCGGATTTTTCAATTCTGTGTCAGGCTCACAGGTGTCAGACGCGGTTTGCCGCCGCTCAACGAATCGTAAGGAAAAAAAATGGCCGGAACAAAGAAGTTCACACTCGCCGTTGGTACTATTGCTGTGGTCGCTGCGGCTGCCTGGTTTGGCGCCAATTACTACGCCAAAACCCAGATTGAGGAAAAACTCAACGCCTATCTGGTCGAAAACGACATCCAGAATAACGTGACCTGGGGCTCGCTGGACGCGTCCATACTGGGCAATGCCTCCCTGCATGAGGTCAAAGTGGTGCGCAAGGACGATCCGGCAAAGTTCTTTACCATCAAAAACGTCACGGTGCATGATCTGCAGACCAGCAGCGACGACAAGAAGGTGGATTTTGCCTTCTCCGGCCTGGCTGACGAAACCGGCAGCAGCCCGTTTCGCGCTGCGTTAATGGAAAAGGCAGGCCAGCTGGGCTATGACAGCCTGCCCTTGCTGGACGGGCGGATCAAGGGCACGCTGAACGAAAAACAAGATACGTCCGACTACGATGTCACCCTTAATCAGCCAGAGGTGGGCAATATCAACCTGGTGCTCAAGGCCGATAAAATCGTCGAGCTGGTCAACACCGTTCGTACCCGCGAAGAAGAGCTCAAATCCAATCCGCTGCTGCTGATCAGTGCGCTCTCGCCCGTCACCATACGGCTATTGAATATCAAGTTTGACGACGCCGGCCTGATGCCGCGCGTGGTAAAGGTGCAGCAGGGCGTGGCGCCGGTAGAGGGCCAGCCGACAGCGCAACAGAAAGAGGCGTTCGACGCCCGCCTGGCCAAATCGGAAAGCGACTGCCGTCAGCAGGCGCCTACCTTGGGGATCGCGGATCCCGAAGGCGTATGCACCGCAGTCAGCCGTTTCATGAAGAACGAGGCCAAGAGCCTGAGCGTGCTGGCCAGTCCCAACCCACCCTTGCAACTCATGACATTTGTCATGCAAACGCAGATGGGCAACCCCCAGGGCATTATCAAGGCAGTGCAGCAACTGAACCTGAAGGTCACCAACTGATACTCAGTCTTCGTCTGGCAAACTCCGTCAGGCAAATTCGATCAATGCATCGACGGCAATCACACCCAGGCCTTGCGGCCGGATCAAGATGGGGTTGATGTCAATGGATCGGATGCTGGCAGAATGGGTCATGGCAAACTTGCCCAGTTTGACGACCAGTTCGGCAAAGGCCTGCATATCTGCAGGGGGATCGCCGCGTACCCCTTGCAGCAATGGTGCAATCTGCAATGTGCATAGTTTGTCCATGACATCGCCCATGGAAAACGGCGAGATCAATACGAAGACGTCCTGCAGCGCTTCAATATATTTACCGCCCGTGCCTGCCATGATGACCGGCCCGAATACCGGATCCATATGCACGCCTGCGGCAAATTCAAATAGACCGTTTTCCATCGGTGCAACAACCCAGCGTTTGTCCCTGATACCCAGGTTTTCAAGCGTTGCCGACTGCGAGTTAAAAACTTCACGAATTTTCGCTTCCGAATCGATCGCCAACGCAACCAGGCCATGCTCTGACTTATGCGGTATTTTTTCCGAACATGCCTTGATGACAACCGGGTGCTTGCAGGTTTGCCAATAGGCAACAGCCTGGTGAGCGTCGGTGCAGCGTATATAGTCCACAACGGTAATACCCACGCTGGCGAGCATATCGAGACTATCTGCTTCACTCAGGATCGATCCTTTCCTGCCGAGCGCGATGGGTTTGTCTGCAATAGCCGACCAGTCGGTGGTTTTGCGCGTCAGGCTAGCGTGAAACCGATGAGCGGCAGCAAGCGTACTCATTGCCTGTTCTTCATCGTCAAAAACCGGAATATTCCTTTGCCTGAATGCCTGTGCGACGGCAGGTTGCCATGCCACCACCACCACCGGTTTTTGCGAATCTGACACAAAATTTTCGGTATCTTCGGCAAAGGTCGCAACATCATAGCCACGACCGGCGACGGGAATGTCGATGACGAAACTGTCTGCCTTTGGGTCATTGCCTATACACGAGAGCACCTGTCCGAAAAGCCGATTGTTTGACAATAGCGCCGCTGTGATGTCGACCGGATTGCGGGTCGTCGCAAAGGAGGACAGGTGCATGGACAGCTTGTCCTGGGTGCCGGCGGTCAGAGGTAGAACGCGCAGGCCGTTGTCTTCGGCTGCGTCTGCGGCCAGAACGCAACTGGCGCCGGAATTGCTCACGATCACGGTCTGCCTGCCGGCAGGCAGCGGGCTGCGCAAGATAAATTCGGCATAGCGCACCAGCTCATGAGGATCGCGAGCCCGCAGAATACCGTGTTGCTCAAAGAAAGCATCGATGGTGTTGTCCTGATTGGCCAGTGCCCCCGTGTGAGAGGCTGCCGCTTGTGCGCCCGATGGTGAATGGCCGGCCTTGATCGCGATAAGGGCAACGCCACGCCGTTTTGCCAGGGCAGCGACGGCAGCGAGTTCTTCCGCATTCTGGAGCGACTCCAGGTACATGAGAATCAATTTGATTTGACGATCGTGCAACGACGCCATGGCCAACTGACCTACGGTTATATCCGCTTCGTTGCCGGTGGCATGCACGTGGCGCACACCGATGCCCCTGTTACGCAGCAAACCGTAGATCATGGCGCTCATGCCGCCACTCTGGCTGATCACAGAGACAGGCCCGTCACCTGGTTCGATCTCCAGGAACATGGTGGAAAAACAGGCAATCGCGCCATTGCCGAAATTTGCCAATCCTTGTGAGTTGGGGCCAACGATACGCATGCCTTGTGCGCTCGCCAGGCCGGTCATGCGATCCTGCAAAAGCTTGCCTTGCGGGCCGGTCTCTGAAAATCCGGCTGTAATGACAATGGCAGCGGGCACGCCCAGTTTGCTGCATGCCTTGACCGCGTCGACCGCTGCTTCGCCGGCAACAGCTATGATGACCAGCTCCGGGACCTCGGGCAGATCCTGCACGGATCCCCAGGATTTTTCTCCCTGAATGATGTTACGGGTTGGATTGATCGGGTATATTTTTCCCTTGTATCCATGCTTTTTCATGTAATAAACCGGCCGCCCGCCAATCTTGTCCGGATTGTCGGAGGCGCCGATGATGGCAACCGAGGATGGATTGAGCAATGCCGCCAGGGAGGGATCACTTTGATATAGAAGTGTTGTCATTACGTGCCTTGTGTCAATTAACGGTTGCCCCGGAAGTGTTGACCACGTCTTTCCATTTGCTGATTTCTTCAGACAGATAAGTGGCAAACTGCGCGGGACTCAGCCACCGCGCGTCAAAGCCCTGGGCTGAAAAAGTCTGCTGGACTTGCCGATTCGCCAGCGTCGACTTTAATGCCGCACTCAATTTGTCAGTCACTTGTACTGGCGTTCCTTTTGGCGCCAACAGACCGTTCCATGCAGTAGCCGAGTAACCGGTAAGGCCGCTTTCGGCCACCGTGGGTACATCTGGCAGTACGGCTGACCGGCTTTGACCGGTCACAGCGAGCGCCTTGAGCTTCCCGTCTTTGATATAAGGCAAAGAGGATAAAAGGGTGTTGAACATGACATCGACCTGTCCCCCAATCAGGTCCGTCATGGCTGGCGCACTGCCTTTGTAGGGCACATGCACCATATTGATCCCGCTCATGGAGTTGAACAGCGCCGCAGACAGATGTGTGGACTGTCCGTTGCCGGATGAAGCAAAAGTGAGTTTTTTATCGGCTTTTTTAGCCAGGCGGACCAGGTCCTGGACATTGTCAGCGCCCAGATCGCTGCGGGTGACAATGACCAGGGGACCTTCGGTTAGCAGGGTAATCGGCGTAAAGCTCGCGCTGACGTCGTAATTGAGGGTCTTGAACAGCGATTTGTTTATTGCATGCGCCGTGGTGGCCAGCAACAAGGTATAGCCATCGGGTTTGCTCCTTGCAACCAGCTCCGCCCCAATATTGCCACCCGCGCCGGCCCGATTGTCGACCACAATTGTCTGCTCCAACTGCTCGCCCAGATTTTTGGCAACCACACGTGCAACGATGTCTGTGGGACCGCCGGGCGGGTAGGGCACAACCAGCGTAATGGGCTTTTGCGGCCATTCACTCTGCGCCATCACAGCGGCAGGCAGACAGAGTAAGGCGGCCAGTACGGCACGAAAATGCGTTTTTGCATTGGATGTTTTCATTGTCTCTTCCTTTCTATATGAATGATCCCGCTAGTGGTCAGGATTCTGTTTGTTCGTTTTGCTGATGCCGGCAGAACCGGATGAATTCGGTCGTGGATGCAGATTGCACGCTGCCGGTCACATGATCGCCTACCGTGAGCTCGGCATCTGCCTGTCCCATGACGGTTGGCCCTTCTTCAAGCGCAACCAGTACAATGCTGTATGGGGCCAGCGCACGCCAGTGCGCATCTGGCGCACGAGTGACGACCGAACAGGCTTTGACTATTCCCACACCGTTGCTTTGCAGATCGTGCAGTTGCGTGTTGCCGCAGGTAGCACATGCAAACGGGTGCAAAGACCAATTGCTGCCGCAACGGCTGCAGTGTTTCAGCATCAAGCAGCGTCCCGTCGTCATGCTGTTCCTCCCGTGGCCCGAAGGATCAGGCTGATATGCGAGGACAGGACACCTCCGTCCGCATGGATGAATGCCTGCTTTTTGCTTGCAATCTGTCTGTCCTTGGCCTGTCCTGCCATTTGCGTCCAGGTTTCGGCAATATGCGCCATGCCGCCCGCAACGCCTGAATGGCCGAACGAGAGCAGACCGCCATGGGTGTTCAGCGGTAATGGCCCATCTCTGGAATATCTTCCCTGTCGAACAGCATTGGCCGATTGCCCGCGTTGTGCAAACCCCAGTTCTTCCAGCAATATTGCGAGCGTGATGGTGAACGAATCGTAAATGCCCAGGTAATCAATGTCCTTGCGACTTATCTTTGCGTCTGCCAGGGCCCGTGTCGCGGCTGCTGCCGCGCCGGTATCGTAGATATCGCCAATTCTTGACAGATGCTGATGCTGATGAGCCTGACCTGCGCCCATGATTGCTACCGGGCCCGGCCTGGCGCTGACCAGAATGGCGCAGGCGCCATCTGAAATCGGGCAGCAGTCCAATAACTGCAATGGCGAAGAGATGGGTTTGGATTGCAGGACATCGTCGACAGTAATGGCGTTGCGCAGATGGGCATGGGGATGAGTTGAGGCATGGAGCCGCATGAGTACGGCAAATTCGGCCAGGTCGGCTTTTGTCAGCCCGGTCCTGTGCATGTATTCGGAAGCAAGTAAGGCGTAGTAGGTGGGCACCGAGGCCCCACAAGGCACCTCCAGATCTGCTTCGCCAACCTGTGCCAGCGTTTGCATGGACGAGTCCGTGCTTTGCCCCGAAAGCCGGTTCTCGCCGGCCACGACCAGGATATGCTGACATCTTCCAGACAGAACAAGTTCCCGCGCGAGCATAACCATGGCAGCGCCTGTTGCGCCACCCAGTTGCATTCCATGAGCATAGGCAGGATTGAGGCCCAGTTTTTCAGAAAGCAGTGTTGCCAGCATCAGATGGGGAAATGTCGTGGCATATCCGCATAGCACACCATCAATTTCCTGGCGTTCCATACCAGCCATTGCAAGGCAGTCGTTTGCTGCGTCGGCAAGTAGCGCTAATGTCGTAGCGTCGTCGTGCCTGCCAAATTTTGTCGTGACGGCCGACAGGATATGGGCTTGGGCGTTCATTTTTGCTTCCTTATCTGGCAGGAAAATGCGTTTTTTCAATCAATCTGGCTTCTTGTATCAGGTCGGCGGCAATACTGTCTTGTCTGCTCAATATGCGTTCCGATAATGAAGCCAGGCTCAAAGCAGCAATCGGGGTGCCGTCTGGCGCCCGGATGGCGACGCCGATTCCGCCCATTTGGTTGACCACAACATCACACAACACGGCATATTGCTGCTGGCGGCAAAGTGCGATGTGCGTTTTCAGCATGGACTGATTGAACATGGGATAGCGTTTGTCTATCTGTTCGTGAATGCATGGCAAATACATCTGTTGTTGCGCATCGCTCAGGGCTGCCAGCAACACCAGGCTTCCGGCACCTACGCCAAGCGGGCGACGGCTGCCGATCTCAAGGTAGTTGGCGCGTATCGGATAGTCGCCCAGGCAGGTATCCACGCATACCGACTCCCAGTTGCTTGGTATCGACAGGATCAGTGAGTCGCCATATTTTCTGGCCATGCGCACCAGCGCAGGGCGCGCCAGTGCGCGGATGTCCTGGCGCGCGACCATGGCATGATGCATTGCGTAAATTTCCCGACCCAGAGTGTATTCCTTGGTTTGTGGTTCCCTTTCCACGAAATCGAGTTTTTCCAGATCTTTCAGGATGCGCAGTACCGATGAAAGGTCCAGACCGGTGAAACGCGCGATATCGGTCAGCTTGCAAATGCGGCGATCTGACAAGCAGGACAGTATTCTGCAGATTTTTTCGGATGCGGATGTCATTGCGGTTGCCGTTGAGTCATGAAATTGAAGTCATATCACAGTTGTGGCATACCTTATTCCTCCCGTTGCCTGGTGTAAATGTGCATTGCACAAAACTTTTGCCAGGCAAAAGTTTGGCAACATATCAATAAAAATAAATAGAACGTTTGTTATATTTATTGACTTCATTACATATGCAATTTATATTGGGACCAGGAGACATCTATGAAAAATATGCTAAATCTGGATGGGAAAACCGTATTGATTACCGGCGCAGCCGGTGGGCTCGGGACGCATTTTTCTGAAACTCTTGGCGCGGCAGGTGCCCGGGTAGTGCTCTCGGGACGCCGCCAGGCGCCCTTGCAGGCGCTGTCTGCAAAACTCACTGAACTTGGAATCGAAAATCTGCCGGTGGTGATGGACGCTACCGATCCTGATTCGGTCAGCGGGGCATTCGATCAAATACACCGCGTGTTTGGCGTTGTCGATGTTGTCGTATGTAATGCAGGCCTGGGAATCAATAAGAAATCCCTGACATTGTCGGTTAGTGAATTCAGCGAGGTGATTGACGTCAACCTGAAGGGAAGCTGGATCGTTGCCAATGAAACGGCCAAGCGTCTGATCGCAGCCGACAGGCAAGGCAGTGTGATCATGATTACATCTATTCTCGGGCATCGTGTGGCCGGGGCGGTGCTGCCCTATACCACGTCAAAAGCGGCGCTTGAACAAATGACCAAAGCCCTTGCGTTGGAGTGGGCTCGCTATGGCATCCGCGTTAATGCACTGGCGCCGGGTTACATCCTGACCGACCTGAACCGGGATTTCTTCGAGTCGCAGGCTGGCAAGGCACTGATCGGCAGAATTCCACAGCGACGTCTGGGACAGCCGGATGACTTAACAGGCGCCTTGCTGCTGCTGGCGTCTGACGCATCAAACTATATGACTGGCAGCTGTATCGTTGTCGATGGCGGCCATTTGCAATCATCTTTATAGGGATAAAAAATTGGATTTCACTCTATCGGAAGAAACAGAACAGCTGCGCGTGAAAATCAGGCATTTTGTCGACGAAGTATTGATTCCGCTTGAAAAACAGCCGGATTCCTATGATGAACATGAAAATATCGCCCCTGCGCTGTTAAAGTCAGTCCAGCAACAAGCCCGCGCCCAGGGCCTGTGGTCATTGCAAATGCCGCTGGCCAGAGGCGGGCAGGGCCTGAGCATGGCGCAAATGGCGCCGTGTTACGAAGAGATGAATCGGTCCCTGTTCGGGCCGGTCGTGTTCAATTCGGCAGCACCGGATGATGGCAATATGATGGTGCTTGAAAAAGTCGCAACCGAAGCGCAGAAGACGCGGTGGCTGCAGCCGATTGTCGATGGCGCGGTCAGATCATCATTTGTCATGACAGAGCCGGCGCCCGGCAGCGGGTCCGATCCGTCCATGATGCAAACCACCGCAACCCGGGAGGGGAACGACTGGGTGATTCGGGGGCGCAAGCATTTTATTACCGGCGCCGGTGTGGCATCTCATTTCATCCTTATGGCAAGAACGTCGGATGACAGCCGCAAGGGCCTGACCGCCTTTTTGTTTCACCGGGATGACCCAGGCTGGGAAATCACTCGCCGGATTCCCATCATGGGGCCGGAGGAGCATGGCGGACATTGTGAGCTGATATTTGATGGCCTGCGGATTGCCGATGAGAATCGTTTGATGAACGTTGGCGATGGCTTGAAACTGACGCAAATCCGGCTCGGACCGGCCAGACTTACTCACTGTATGCGTTGGCTGGGGCTGGCCAAGCGCTCGATGGAAATTGCCACAGACTATGTTTCCCATCGAGAGTCCTTTGGCGCAAAGCTGGCAGAACGCGAAGGCGTGCAATGGCTGCTCGGTGAGGTCGCCATGGAAATACAGATCAGTCGCCTGCTGACCATGCATGCTGCCTGGAAGTTGGACCAGGGGGATTTTGCCCGCAAAGAGGTGTCCATGGCAAAAGTGGCAGTGGCTGATACCTTGCATAAAGCGGTTGATACGGCCATTCAGTTGTGCGGGGCCCGTGGCTACTCCAAGGATACGCCTCTGGAATGGATCTACCGCTATGCCCGACAGGCGCGTCTGGTCGATGGCGCCTCTGAAGTGCATAAAATGGTGTTGTCTAGAAACCTGCTGCTTGAAGGTAATGATTTCTGGCGCTGGGGTTAGCATGGATATGCAAGCGCTTTCCGGGAAAATTGCAGATGCGATAAAAGCATGGACGGATGCACGCACAGTAGCTGTGACGGATTTCAGAAAACTCTCGGGAGGCGCGATCCAGAATAATTACAGCATTTCGCTTGAAATGACTTCGGGCACACATCCGGGATCGCATCGGTTTGTTGTGCGCAGCGACGCGCCGTCCCAGATTGATGCCTCGCTCAGCCGGGAACAGGAGTTTGCCGTTCTGCGTTGCGCCTGCGAGGCAGGCGTGACAGCGCCGGAACCATTATGGCTTTGCACCGACACGTCATTGATCGGGCATGCTTTCTACGTGATGAGTTGCGCGCCAGGAACAGCCAACGGCCGGCAATTGATAAAGACGTTGACCCAGGAACAGGCCAAATCCCTGACCTACCGGCTGGGTCAGGAACTTGGTCGCTTGCATCGTGTCAGTCCCGACCATGCGCAACTGGATTTTTTGCCGGTTCCATCTGCGCCTGCTGCTCAAACTCGAATCGCCGAGTACCGACAGGCGCTCGATCGCATCGCACAGCCACATCCGGTGCTCGAATGGGCGCTGAACTGGCTGCAAGACCATGAGCCGGCTTCGTCGCCTCTGGTGCTGTGTCATTGCGATTTCAGAACCGGCAACTATATGGTGGAGCAGGGTGAACTGACTGCGGTGCTTGACTGGGAGTTTGCCGCCTGGAGCGACCCCTATGAAGATCTTGGCTGGCTGTGTGCGAAAAGCTGGCGCTTTGGGAATGTTGCCAAGGAAGTTGGCGGCGTGGGTGACAAGCCCGACCTCTTTTCCGGGTATACCTCTGTCACGGGTGAGCGGGTTGACGCACAAAAAGTTGGCTATTGGGAGGTCATGGCCATGGTGCGCTGGTCTGTTATCGCTCTGCAGCAGGGGCAGCGCCATGTGTCCGGAAAGGAAATATCGCTGGAGCTGGCCCTGACCGGACGCATGGTTCCGCAAATGGAATTGGATATTCTATCGCAGTGCCTGAATACGGAAAACCAACCTGATGCACATAACCTGCTAGTGACAGCACGTCAATTACTGTTAGATGAACTGGTGCCGGTGCTTGGCGAACAACATCGCTATGCAGCGCTCATGATTGCAAATGCCATGGGCATTGCCGCCAGGGAAATCAGGCCGCCAGTGTCTGAAGAAAACCTCACCAAGGCACTTGACTCTTTTCTGGCGGGGTTGGGTGCAGATGGCAATTGTCCGTCGGTCAGTGCCGAGGCGGTGCTGGCGCGGCTGATCCGACATCGGAAAATGCCGACAGATGCGCAGTCTTGTCAGGCCTTAACCGATTTGCTGCTCCAGCTTACCCGCAGCGAGCTGAGGATCAGCAATCCGAAATTCCTGAATACAAACTGAGGAAGCAGCGACGATGACCGACGTCTATCACAGTGATTTGGACAAAAATCCTGCCAATTATTCCAGTCTTTCCCCTGTCGATTTTCTATTGCGCTCGGCAACCGTCTTTCCTGGCAAGACGGCAGTGATCGATCAGCAGTCATACAGCTATTTGCAGTTATATAAACGGGTCGTGCGCATGGCATCGTCATTGTCAAAAATGGGCGTGGGCAGAAACGATACGGTATCCGTGCTCTGCTTCAATACCCTGGAGTTGCTCGAGACGCATTATTCTGTGCCGATGCTGGGCGCCGTGCTCAATACACTGAATACCCGGCAGGATGCTGCCTCCTTGCGCTATATCCTGGCGCATTGCGAATCCAGTGTGTTGATCTACGATACTGAGTTCGAATCGCTAGTCGCGCAGATTATTGATGATCTTGACAAGCCGCCGGCGCTGATTGCAATAGCCCGCGATGGCGGGCCTGCCCTCATACAGGGACATCAGCGCTATGAGGATCTGGTCAGTGCCGGCGATGACAGCTTTGTCTGGCAGAAGGTTCAGGACGAATGGGACCCGATTTCACTGAACTACACCTCTGGCACAACGGGCAACCCCAAGGGCGTCGTGTACCATCATCGGGGCGCCTGGCTGTCTGCCATGAGCAATGCCATGGCGTTGAACATGACGGCCGATAGCGTTTATCTGTGGACCTTGCCCATGTTCCACTGTAACGGCTGGTGCTATACCTGGGCAGTGACCGCCGTGGGCGGCACGCATGTCTGTTTGCGCAAAATCGATCCTGAGCAAATTCATCAAAAAATTGTTGACCATAAAGTGACCCATATGTGTGGCGCGCCGGTGGTGTTAAACATGATATTGAATGATTTCAGCCATCGGGGATGGACCATTCCGCTACCTACGCGTTTTGCGTTGGGTGGGGCAGCGCCCTCGGCGACGGTTGTGCGCAAGGGGCAGGAAGTCGGTTTTGATATTTGTCATTTGTATGGGCTGACCGAATCCTATGGTCCATCTGCTGTGTGTGTCTGGCAAAACGACTGGGAGACGCTGGATGCGGATGCGCTGGCAGAAAAAATGTCGCGCCAGGGGACAGGGTTGTATGGCATTGATACGCTTGTCGTGCTGGACCGTACTTCCGGAGAGCCGGTGCCTGCAGATGGTGTAACGCTCGGAGAGCTTGCGCTCAGGGGCAATACGGTCATGAAAGGCTATCTGAAGAATCCCGCCGGGACACGGCAAGCATTTGCAGGAGGCTGGTTTCGCACAGGCGATCTGGCCGTCATGCACCCTGACAATTATGTCGAGATCAAGGATCGGGCCAAGGACATTATTATTTCCGGAGGAGAGAATATATCCAGCAAAGAGATCGAGGACGTTCTTTACCGCCATCCAGACGTTTTCGAAGTCGCGGTTGTCGCGCTGCCGGACGAAAAATGGGGAGAGGTGCCTTGCGCTTTCATTACATTGAAAGATGAAGACAGTGACCGCGATCCGGCTGCGTTCATCCGGTATTGCTCGCAGCACATGGCGTCGTTCAAGGTACCCAAAAAAATTGTATTGGGGCAGTTGCCGAAAACGGCAACGGGAAAAATCCGAAAGAATATACTTCGGGACTTGGCACGAGAGACTGGCGATGACAGACTACCGCCTGGAGCAATGCCGCAATAGCTGTTGAATCGGGTATTGTGTCGCTACCTGGAATTGTTCCTACCCAGCCCTTGGTAATCCTGTAATGAAAACTGATTTTGAAAACTTTAAAGAAGAGCTGAGCTTGACCAAGGCGGAGATATGCCGTCAGCTTTATGTCCAACACACCGACATGATCCGGATAAAGAAAGAACATGTGGCCGTCAAGAATCTGATCAGGATTATTGATTCGACCCTGCGTCTGGCGTCCACGAAGGGATTTCACGCAATGACCCTCAGAGACCTGTGTGCAGATTCCGGATTCAGTATCGGTGGCTTGTACGCTTATATTCGCAATAAAAATGATTTGCTGGTTTTGATTCAGGGGCACGGGTTTATGCTGACTCGCAGTACCCTGCGCAAGAGTATTGGTGATATAAGCGACCCGTTTGAGCGATTGCGTGCTGCCGTCTCGGCCCATCTCTTTTTAAGCGAAATTATGCTGCCCTGGTTTTACTTTTCATTTATGGAAGTAAAAAGCCTGCCCAAGGCGCAAATGAAAACGGCGATCGCGGTCGAACAGGAAATCGAAGACATTTTCTTTGACATTATCGACAATGGGGTGCGCCAGGGCGTTTTCAGAAACGATAATCCCAGGCTTCTAGCGTCTATGATAAAGGCGATGATGCAGGACTGGTATCTGAAGCGACGCAAGCATCGCAATCAGTCGATCACCGTGAGTCAATATGCAGATTTCATGATCGATATGCTGGCCTGCAGTCTGAAGGTGGCGCCGCGTTCCTGAACGGATCGCAGCGATCACTTGCCGCCCTTTGAATCAGGCTCGAAGCGGCTGCAGTTCCGGATGGCGCTGGAAATAGCCTGCCGTATAGCTGCAGACCGGATTGATTTTCCAGCCCTTATCGCGCGCCAGGTCCAGGGCAAACTCGGTCAGTCGGCCCGCAATGCCTCGCCCGCCGACAGCATCGGGCACAATCGTGTGCAGTATATGCATGACCTGGGCCTGCAGCCGATAGTCAATGTAGCACAGGCTGTTTTCAACGGTGGCTTCGATACGGCCCGCTTCGGGCCTGTGGGTGATCTGCAAGGTCATCGGCAATCCTTTTTTATGGGCGGTCGTGAGCGCTGTGGTGCTGCGACGGCGTAGCGGGTTTTACTGTTTGGCCGTAAGCATCAAGCCCCAGAATATAATCATCAACACAATACCCAACAGGCATGCGCCCCACAGGCCGAGCAACGGCCAGCGAATGCGCAGCGGAACAGTTTTGGGGTTGACATGCGCCAGCAGGATATTGGCGTGGCCGGCAAGCCATACCGTGCTGTTGGGCAGAAATAGACGCAAAAAATAATCCAGCAAAATCGCCCCCCTGATCCCCAGCGGATAGCGGTTAAACGGTTGTTGCGTCAGATAGGGGTGTTTAAGCAGGGCATTGGTCTCCTTGAGCGAGACAAATGCCAGATACAAAATAGAGGCAACGGCGATAACAAGACAGGCGACCAGCAAGCTCAGGATAAACGGCAGCGCCGTCGCGATATAAGGATGAAACATGGCAGGCAAATGGGATGACAAAAAGTGAATGACGAATCTATTAATAGTAAGCGAATTTGCCGGTAAGCAGGGTATGCAGGTGGCCCATTGGTGATATTTCCTGCTGGCGCAGCGTGTTCGCCAAATGATACCCGCCTGCCGGGGCGGCCTCAGGCGGCAGGAACAGCAGCAAAAACGGCATCCCGAAGGATGCCGTGAGCGAGGCCTGTGCTCACCGGGCGCCGCAGGGTGGGAAGGCGCCTTGCCGCAGTTTATCGTCCCGGTGCGCGAACCAGTTTAAATGACATACATGTCCACATATTCGTGGACCGGCATGGCTTCGAGGGTTTTCTGATCCAGCGAGACAGCCAGGATGTTCTCCTGTTGCTTGCCTGGAAACACCCGTGCCAGGTTGATACGGAATTTGGCTTCCAGCAGCGGGATGCCGTCTTTACGGCGGCGCTTGTGGCCTATCGGGTATTCACAGACCACTTCATCCAGCTTGCTGCCGTCGTTGAACTCAATCGTCAGGGCATTGGCGATAGAGCGTTGTTCAGGATCATGATAGTCATGCGTGAATGCAGGATCCTCGACACATTCGATTTTCTCGCGCAATGCGTCAATGCGCGGGTCGGCAGCGATGCCATCTTCGTAGTCGCCGGCAGTGAGGCGACCGAACAGCACGGGCACGGCGACCATGTACTGAATGCAGTGATCGCGATCGGCCGGATTGTTCAGCGGCCCTTTCTTGTCGATGATACGGATACACGCTTCGTGGGTACGGATCGTGATTTTCTTGATATCGTCGGCGGTCTTGCCGGCGGCTTTGAGCTGATCATGAATCTGCATGGCGCATTCAACGGCGGTCTGCGCGTGAAATTCAGCCGGGAACGAGATCTTGAACAGCACGTTTTCCATGACGTAACTGCCATAGGGGCGCTGGAATTTGAACGGCTGCCCTTTGAACAGCACATCATAAAAGCCCCAGGCTTTTGCCGTCAGGACCGATGGATAACCCATCTCGCCTGTTTTGGCGATCAATGCCAGGCGTACGGCGCGGCTGGTGGCGTCGCCGGCAGCCCAGGATTTGCGGCTGCCGGCATTGGGGGCGTGGCGATAGGTGCGAAGGCTTTGACCATCCACCCAGGCCAGCGAGACGGCGTTGATGATTTCGTCGCGAGTCAGGCCGAGCATTTGCGCAACCACGGCCGTCGACGCCACTTTGACCAGAACGACATGGTCCAGGCCCACTTTGTTGAACGAATTTTCAAGTGCAATGCACCCCTGGATTTCGTGAGCCTTGATCATGCCTGTGAGCACTTCACGCATGGTCAGCGGCGTCTTGCCAGCAGCCACTGCATTGCGTGAGAGCCAGTCAGCCGTAGCCAGAATGCCGCCCAGGTTGTCCGATGGGTGGCCCCATTCTGCGGCAAGCCAAGTGTCATTAAAGTCGAGCCAGCGTATCATGGTGCCGATATTGAATGCAGCCTGTACCGGGTCCAGCGCAAATTGCGTGCCCGGCACCTTGGCGCCATTGGGTACCGTGGTGCCGGGCACGATGGGCCCCAGCAGCTTGCGGCATGCCGGGTATTCAAGCGCTTCCAGGCCGCAGCCCAGCGTATCGATCAGGCAGTTGCGAGCAGTTTCATACGCAATATCGCTGCTGATTTCATAATTGACAACGTAGTCGACAATATCGACAAGTACCTGATCGGGCTCAGGACGAACATTTGAAATATGGCTGGACATATGGCGACCTGTAAAGCAAGATGAATAATTCGATTGTGATTATTTGCGTTTGGACAGCGGCACGAATTTCTGATCGTCCGGACCGGTGTAGTTGGCGGTTGGCCGGATGATCTTGTTGTCGATGCGTTGTTCAATAATGTGAGCTGACCAGCCTGCTGTGCGCGCGATGACGAACAGCGGGGTAAACATCGACGTGGGAATGCCCATCATGTGGTAGGATACCGCTGAGAACCAGTCCAGGTTCGGAAACATTTTTTTGATGTCCATCATCACTGTTTCCAGTCTTTCGGCAATATCGAACATTTTGGTGGTGCCCGCATTCTGGGACAGTTTTTTTGCCACCCGCTTGATCACGACATTGCGCGGGTCGGATATGGTGTACACCGGGTGACCGAATCCGATAATCACCTCCTTGTTTTCTACACGCTTGCGGATATCGGCTTCAGCCTCGTCAGGCGTGTCATAGCGTTTCTGCACTTCAAAAGCCACTTCGTTGGCGCCGCCATGTTTTGGACCGCGCAGCGCGCCGATGGCGCCGGTGATCGCAGAAAACATATCCGAACCCGTGCCGGCAACGACACGTCCCGTAAATGTAGAGGCATTGAATTCATGCTCTGCATACAGGATCAGCGACGTGTGCATGGCGCGAACCCATTCTTTGGACGGCGTCTGGCCATGCAGCAGATGCAGGAAATGTCCGCCGATGCTGTCGTCGTCCGTCTGCACATCGACGATGCGGCCGTTATGGCTGAAGTGATACCAGTAGAGCAGGGCAGAGCCCAGGCTGGCCATCAGCCGGTCGGCGATATCGCGGGCGTCAGCCAGGTTGTGATCGTCCTTCTCCGGCAGGGTGCAGCCCAGGACCGAAACGGCAGTTCGCATGACATCCATCGGATGACTATGGGCGGGCAGCGATTCAAGCACTGTTTGCAGGTTGGCCGGCAGGCCACGATAACGTTTGAGCTTCTGTTTGTAGGCGGTCAGTTCAGCCTGTGTAGGCAGTTTGCCATGGATCAGCAGGTGAGCGATCTCTTCAAATTCACTGGAGTCGGCCAGATCAAGAATGTCATAACCCCGGTAATTCAGGTCGTTACCGCTGCGGCCGACCGTGCAAATGGCCGTGTTGCCCGCTACAACGCCGGACAGGGCGACCGATTTTTTCGGTTTGAAACCGGCAGAATTGTCTGCGGTAGCCGCTGCGGCGGGTGCGCTGGCGGTTTTGCTGGCTTTTGCTGGCTTGGTAGCTTTTGTAGACATGGTGTTATCTCCTGACTAATTGAAGTGTTATTTTTTGCTGGCGAACAGGGCGTCAAGTTTCTGTTCAAAATCGTGGTAGCCGATGCGATCATAAAGTTCATCGCGCGTCTGCATCTGGTCGATGACATTTTTCTGGTGACCATCGCGGCGGATGGTGGTGTAGACGTTCTCTGCCGCCTTGTTCATGGCGCGGAAAGCCGACAGTGGATACAGTACCATACCCACGCCGACGCTGCCGAGTTCTTCTACGGTAAATAGCGGCGTCTGGCCGAACTCGGTAATGTTTGCCAGCAGCGGCACGCTGATGGCGCTGGCGAATTTTTCATAGGTGGGCAGGTCATAGACCGCTTCGGCAAAGATACCATCGGCGCCGGCCTCAACGCATTGGATGGCGCGCTCGATGGCGGCGTCAACGCCGTCAACGGCAATGGCATCGGTACGGGCAATAATGAAAAATTCGCTATCGGTTCTGGCGTCTGTGGCTGCCTTGACGCGATCGACCATTTCGCCGGTGGTAACAATTTCTTTTCCCGGACGATGGCCGCAGCGCTTGGCGCCGACCTGGTCTTCAATGTGGCAGGCGCCGGCGCCAAACTTGATCAGGCTTTTTACGGTGCGTGCAATATTGAATGCCGAAGGTCCGAAACCGGTGTCGATGTCGACCACCAGGGGGTATCGCACACATCGGTAAGGCGACGAACATCGATGAGCACGTCATCCAGTGTGTTGATGCCCAGATCCGGCAGGCCCAAGGAACCCGCGGCAACGCCGCCGCCGGACAGGTAGATGGCTTTGAAGCCGGCGCGTCTGGCCAGCAGGGCATGATTGGCGTTGATGGCGCCGATAATCTGTAGTGGTTTTTCTTCGGACAGGGCCTGGCGAAAGCGGGCGCCTGCGGACGCAATGGTTGACATACGGTCTCCGGATAGAAATGATATGCAGATCATTATCTGCGCATTTGCGGCCGAACACCGTCCTTCAGAAGATCATTGTCACCGGCTTTGGAGCGCTTTCGTGTTTGGGTCGCGGTACGATTAAAAAAATAGCCACGACACCGTGGCTATTTGTGTATCAATGGATCAACCCAGCAGATCGGCTACGCCGTCGCGCTCTTCGAGCAGCTCGTTAAGGGTAAAGTCCATGCGTTCACGGGAAAATGCGTTGATTTCCAGGTCTTTGACAACCGTGTATTCACCGTTTTCCGTAATGACTGGCACGCCGTAGATAATGCCTTCGGGAATGCCATAAGAGCCGTCGGACGCTACACCCATGGTGACCCATTTGCCGTTGCTGCCCAGGACCCAGTCACGGACGTGATCAATGGCTGCATTGGCTGCTGACGCAGCAGACGACAGGCCACGAGCTTCAATGATGGCGGCACCGCGTTTACCCACGGTAGGGATGAACGTGTCTTTGTTCCAGGCATCGTCGTTGATGAGTTTTTCCAGGCCTTCTCCACCAACGGTGGCAAAGCGGATGTCAGGGTACATGGTGGGAGAGTGATTGCCCCAGACCACCAGTTTTTCGATATCCTTGACTGCCTTGCCGGATTTTTGCGCCAATTGGGTAAGCGCACGGTTGTGGTCCAGGCGCAGCATTGCGGTGAAGTTCTTCGCGGGCAGATCCGGCGCAGATTTCATGGCAATATAGGCGTTGGTATTGGCAGGGTTGCCGACAACCAGCACTTTCACGTTACGGCTGGCCACTTCATTCAGGGCCTTGCCCTGTGCTGTGAAAATCTGGGCATTGACCTTGAGCAGATCTTTGCGCTCCATGCCGGGGCCGCGTGGACGTGCGCCAACCAGCAGGGCGATATCGGCATCTTTGAATGCGGTCTTGGGGTCGCTGTGAGCGGTAATTTCCTGCAGCAAAGGAAAGGCGCAGTCATCCAGTTCCATGATGACCCCTTTGAGGGCCTTTTGCGCTTTTTCGTCGGGGATTTCCAGCAGTTGCAGAATAACAGGTTGGTCTTTACCGAGCATCTCGCCTGATGCAATGCGGAAAAGCAAAGCGTAGCCGATCTGACCGGCGGCGCCCGTGACGGCGACGCGTACGGCGGGTTTGGACATAGGGATCTCCAATAAAATAAGGGAAAAAAACGAGTGTATTTGAAGTGATTTTAACGCTAAAGCTTAGTAGAAATCTGCGGTATCGTCAAATTGTCTTATAACTTATATCTTATATAAGAATAGACAATTCTGCTTGCAATATGAGATAATAAACAGGTTTTAATTTGTTCACAGAACATGTCTGAAATCCCAACCCCCTCGTTGAAATCGTCTGCTGCGGCATTCAGCCCTTTGTACAAACAGATCAAAGACCTGCTGGTCCACAGTTTGCATGAAGGCGAATGGAAGCCGGGTGAGAGCATCCCCAGCGAACTTGAACTGGCAGCACGCTTTCAGGTTAGCCAGGGCACAGTGCGCAAGGCAATTGACGAGCTGGCGGCCGAGAATCTGCTGATTCGTCGTCAGGGCAAGGGAACATTTGTTGCTACGCACCATGAAGCGCAGGTTCGCTATCGTTTTTTAAGGTTAAAATCCGATAGCGAAGGAAATGCGGCGCGTGCCCAAAGTGTCTATCTGCAGTGCAGTCGCCAGCGTGCGACGCAGGATGTGGCCCGTGTGCTTTTGCTACGCGGCAGCGACTCGGTGATTTATATCCGGCGAATCATGTCCTTTGGTGCGGTTCCCACGGTGCTTGATGAAATCTGGCTCCCAGGAGAGGGATTCAAGGGGCTGAGCATTGAAAGGCTTCAGGCAATGAACGGTCCGCTATACGGGTTTTTCGAGACGGAATTCGGTGTAAACATGGTTCGCGCCGATGAAAAACTCAAGGCCGTGGCCTGTGACGCCGAAACCGCCGAGCTGCTCAAAGTCGAGCAAGGTACGCCGCTGCTGCAGGTTAATCGCGTTTCCTACACCTATGGGGACAGGCCCATGGAGATTCGCCGCGGTTTATATGTTACAGAACATTATCATTATCGAAATGGTTTAAACTAATTCGATCAGAAAGTGCGGGGACCGGACAGCGGTTCTTCGCCTTTTTACGTGCGTTTTTTATTTTTAATTTGTTGTAGTTTGTTTCCTAGAGGCCGTTATGTCAGACACCCCGTCAAAACAGCGCCCGCAATATCGTAATATTGATATTGCCCAGATTACAAAATACCACCTGCCGGCTGCTGGCAAAGTGTCTATTTTGCATCGAATCAGTGGCGCTCTGCTTTTTCTCAGTCTTCCCATCATTCTGATCCCGCTTTTTGCAGCCAGCGTGGCTTCGCCGGAAAGTTTTGCATCGTTGGGCAGTGGGGCGGGTGGTTTCATTCTCAAGCTGATCCTGCTGGTTTTGCTGTGGGGCTTCATGCATCATCTGTGCGCAGGCATCCGTTATCTGGTTCTTGATCTGCATATCGGTATCGACAAGGTCTCGGCACAGAAAAGCGCCGCTGTGGTAATGGGAGTCAGCCTGGCGCTGACCCTGGTGTTCGCCGTTAAAATGTTTGGAGCGATCTGATGGCCAAGGAACTGGTAGGTACTAAGCGGCTGGTTGTGGGTGCCGGCTACGGTATCAAGGATTTCATCGTGCAGCGTATTACAGCCGTGATTCTGGCTGTGTATTCAGTCATTTTCCTGATTGCAGCGCTGTTTACCCCCATTAACTACGAATCCTGGAAGGGTTTCTTTACGTTCTCCTGTTGGGGCCTGCCCGTCGGGCAGATTGCCGCAACGCTGGCTTTTTTCTCGCTTGCCTGGCATGCGTGGATCGGCGTGCGCGATATCTGGATGGATTACGTCAAACCCGTAGGTGTCCGACTGACGTTGCAGGTGCTCACTATCCTGTGGCTGATTGCCGCCGTCCTGTATTTCGCAAAAATTGTCTGGAGTTTATAAGCCGTGGTCGCTATCAATTCATCATTACCGCGCCGCCAGTTTGATGTAGTGGTTGTAGGTGCCGGCGGGTCCGGTATGCGCTGCTCCCTTCAATTGGCTCAGGCCGGATTATCCGTCGCCGTCCTTTCCAAGGTTTTTCCAACCCGTTCCCATACGGTAGCCGCGCAGGGCGGTATCGGTGCTTCGCTGGGCAATATGAGCGAAGACAACTGGTACTGGCATATGTACGATACCGTCAAGGGATCCGACTGGCTGGGCGACCAGGATGCCATCGAGTTCATGTGCCGTCAGGCGCCCAATGCCGTTTACGAACTCGAACACTTTGGCATGCCGTTCGACCGTAATGCCAATGGCACCATCTACCAGCGTCCTTTTGGTGGTCACACCGCCAACTTCGGCGAAAAGCCCGTACAGCGCGCCTGTGCCGCAGCTGATCGTACCGGACACGCGCTACTGCATACCTTGTATCAGCGAAACGTTGCCGCGCGCACCCAGTTCTTCGTTGAATGGATGGCGCTGGATCTGCTGCGCAACGAGGCCGGCGATGTCGTGGGTGTCACCGCGCTCGAAATGGAAACCGGTGAAATCTATATTCTGGAAGCCAAGGCTGTCGTGCTGGCTACCGGTGGTGCCGGTCGCATCTGGCAGGCTTCCACCAATGCCTTCATCAATACCGGCGATGGCCTGGGCATGGCTGCCCGCGCCGGCATCTGTCTGCAGGACATGGAATTCTGGCAATTTCACCCCACCGGCGTAGCCGGCGCCGGCGTACTCATTACCGAAGGGGTGCGCGGCGAAGGCGGTATCCTGTTGAACAAGGATGGCGAGCGGTTCATGGAGCGTTATGCGCCAACCCTGAAAGATCTGGCGCCGCGCGATTTTGTGTCGCGCTCAATGGATCAGGAAATCAAGGAAGGCCGCGGTTGTGGTCCTGATGGCAGCTACGTGGTACTCAAACTGGATCACCTTGGCGCAGATGTCATTAACAAACGCCTGCCTTCCATTCGCGAGATTGCCATCAAGTTCGGCAACGTGGATCCGATCAAGGAACCTATTCCCGTGGTGCCTACCATCCATTATCAGATGGGCGGCATTCCGGCCAACTATCATGGCGAAGTGGTTACCTGGGAAAACGGCGAAGAGAAAATCGTTAACGGCCTGTATGCGATTGGCGAATGCGCTGCCGTCTCCGTGCACGGCGCCAACCGCCTGGGCACCAACTCGCTGCTGGACCTGGTGGTCTTTGGTCGTGCAGCAGGCAACCGGATTGTAGAGTCGCATCTGGAGCGCCAGATGTCGCATCAGGATCTGCCAAAGGCATCGCTGGACTTCTCACTGTCACGCGTTAATGAACTGGAATCGCGTACGAACGGTGAAAAAGTACAGGACGTGGGCAACAGCATTCGCGCGTCCATGCAGCGTCACTGCGGTGTGTTCCGTACCCTCGAATTGCTCAAAGAAGGTGTCGGCCAGATAGACGAACTGGCCGAACAGGCCAAGCACGTCAAGTTTGATGACAAATCCAAAGTCTTCAACACGGCGCGCGTCGAAGCCCTGGAACTGGCCAATATGACTGAAGTGGCGCGTGCCACGATCCAGTCGGCAGCGAATCGTACAGAAAGCCGCGGCGCACATGCCTTGAATGATCACCCTGAGCGTGACGACGTGAACTGGCTCAAGCATACATTGTGGCATTCTGCGGATAACCGCCTGGAGTACAAACCAGTGCATATGAAGCCGCTGACCGTCGAGTCGTTCCCTCCAAAAGCACGTACATTCTAAGCAGAGTATTATGAGCACAAAACGTATCATGAAATTCGAGATTTATCGCTACGATCCTGACAAGGACGAGCGTCCCTACATGCAGAAACTGGAAGTGGAACTGGAACCGACAGACAAGATGCTGCTCGACGCCATTATCCGCATCAAGAATGACGTTGATGATAGTGTGGCCATCCGCCGTTCCTGCCGCGAAGGCGTATGTGGCTCCGACGCCATGAACATCAATGGCCGAAACGGTCTGGCATGCACGACCAATCTGAACGAGCTCAAAGAGCCGATTGTTCTGCGCCCATTGCCCGGTCTGCCGGTCATTCGCGATCTGATCGTCGATATGACGCACTTCTTTAACCAGTATCACTCCGTGCGCCCGTATCTGGTCAACGATACGCCGCCGCCGGAAAAAGAACGCCTGCAATCGCCCGAAGCCCGCGAAGAACTCGACGGTCTGTATGAATGCATTCTGTGCGCATGCTGCTCCACGTCCTGTCCTTCATTCTGGTGGAATCCTGACAAATTTGTCGGCCCTGCCGGATTGCTTCAGGCTTACCGGTTTATTGCAGACAGTCGCGACGAGGATACCAATGCCCGTCTTGACAATCTGAATGACCCATACCGTTTGTTCCGTTGCCATACCATTATGAATTGCGCCGATGTATGTCCGAAAGGACTGAATCCGACCAAGGCAATTGGCAAAATCAAGGAACTGATGGTTCGTCGTGCGGTCTGATCAAAGATGACCACACTAACCGAACTGGAACGGGCGCGTCTTCGCTGGCGTGCCCGCCGGGGACTGCTTGAAAACGATCTGATCATTACCAAATTTCTGGATCGTTATGAACAGGAGTTGACTGACGAGGATGTCTCGTCACTCACCCAGCTTTTTGAACTTGATGACAACAGTCTGCTTGATATTCTTCTTGACCGCGCCAATCCGGAAGGTATCTATGATACGCCTAATATACAACGCCTTATCGACTTGATGCGGCAGGGATAGCAGGCAGACCGAAGTCTGGTTTTTTCTTAAGGATGTTAAATGAACCTCTCTGACAAGAAAGCGATTCTGAGCTTTTCAGATGATTCTACGAAGATTGAGCTGCCTATTTACAAGGGCACGGTAGGACCGGATGTAATTGACATCCGCAAGCTGTACAGCCAGACCGACATGTTTACCTATGATCCCGGCTTCATGTCCACAGCGGCCTGCGAATCGGCCATTACCTATATTGACGGTGAAAAAGGCGAATTGCTGTACCGTGGATTCCCTATAGAGCAACTGGCAGTCAAGTGCAGTTTCCTGGATATCTGCTACCTGGTCCTGAACGGCGAGTTGCCCAACTCAGCACAGAAAGAAGAGTTTGACCAGACAGTAACGCATCACACAATGGTCAACGAGCAGCTGCATTTTTTCCTGCGTGGCTTTCGCCGTGACGCCCACCCGATGGCTGTGCTGACCGGCCTGGTTGGTGCGCTGTCTGCGTTCTATCATGATTCTACAGATATTAACAACCCTGAGCATCGTCACATTTCAGCTATTCGTCTGATCGCGAAAATGCCGACGCTGGTGGCCATGGCATACAAATATTCTTTGGGCCAGCCTTATATCTATCCACAGAATAACCTGTCCTACACAGGCAACTTCCTGCGCATGATGTTCGCTACGCCTTGCGAAGAATACAAAGTCAACGATGTGGTAGAGCGTGCGCTTGACCGCATTTTCATTCTGCATGCCGATCACGAGCAGAATGCGTCTACGTCGACTGTGCGGCTTTGCGGTTCTTCAGGCACCGATCCGTTTGCGGCGATTGCTGCCGGCGTGGCTTGCCTGTGGGGCCCCGCTCATGGTGGCGCCAACGAAGCCTGCCTGAACATGCTGGAAGACCTGCAAGCTAACGGCGGTATCGACAAAGTGGGCGAGTTCATGGAAAAAGTGAAGGACAAAAACTCAGGCGTGCGTCTGATGGGTTTTGGCCATCGCGTATACAAGAACTACGATCCTCGCGCCAAACTGATGCAGGAGACCTGCAAGGAAGTGCTCGAATCACTGGGTCTGCAAGACGATCCATTGTTCAAGCTGGCGATGGAAGTCGAACGTATCGCCCTGGAAGATCCTTACTTCGTCGAGCGCAAGCTGTACCCGAACGTCGATTTCTACTCAGGTATCGTGCAGCGCGCCATCGGCATTCCCACATCGCTGTTCACCGCGATTTTTGCGCTGGCTCGTACAGTGGGCTGGATTGCGCAGTGGAACGAAATGTTGTCTGATCCTGATTACAAAATCGGCCGCCCACGCCAGTTGTATACCGGCTACTCGGCTCGTGATGTTGGCAATATCGAGACCCGCAAATAATTCTTGCGTGTTGCTTGTCGAAAAAAACCGCAGATATTCGGTCTGCGGTTTTTTTTCGTCTGTCTGTTTGTGTTCGTTCCGCTGTCGCTCATCTTATGCGTTTTGCTCTTATGTATTTTGCCAGCAGGGCGACGCCTGCCGTGAACGGCCGTTCTGGATGGGACATTGAGCGTGTGATCTTGCGTTGGCCACGTGTGCCGTGGTGCTGATTGCGCCGGCCATGCCTGACACAATCGGACCATGAAAAAAATCGGGGCGCGAAAAAAAGCCGAACCACGGTGGTGATTCGGCTGGCTGGCGGCGAGACCCTGCTATCGCTTATGCAGACAGCAGGTTTTGCGTGCCGTACTAGTTGTTGTACGGGCTATTCATGCTGAAACGGCCCGCGCCGGCAAAAAAGACGGCGACAGCGGTAAACAGGAAGAAGTATTGCGTTTCCAGTCTGAGTGCGCCGTTGCCCGTCACCATGAACAGCTGGCCGCTATGCGCCAGCATAATGGCGACGATCATGTTGATCGCAATCAGCACTGCGGCAATACGCGAATAAAGGCCCACAATCAGCAGGATCGGCGCAATCACTTCGCCAATGTAAACGGCATAACCCAGCCATCCGGGCAGGCCGGTAGAGGAAACCATGCCGATAATTCCGCCGATGCCGTGTTGCACCTTGAAGATGCCGTGCATGAGCAGGAGAATGCCAAGTGTCAGGCGCAGCACCAGTTTTGACAGATCGTCCGAGCGCATTATTTGGACTCCCCAAGCGTATCAACGACGGCCAGCGCTGTCATATTGACGATGCGCCTTGTGGTCGTGCTGGTGGTCAGGATGTGCACCGGCTTGGCAGCGCCCAGCAGGATCGGTCCCATGGCAATGCCATGGCTGCCGGTCATTTTCAGCATGTTGTAGGTAATATTGCCGGTATCAAGATTTGGCATGATCAACAGATTGGCGCGACCGGTCAGGCTGGAGTCGGGATAGGCGTCCAGGCGGATGCGTTCGGACAATGCGGCATCGGCATGCATCTCGCCATCCACCTCCAAGTCTGGACGGCGCTGTGCGATCAGGCGGCGGGCCGAGGCCATCTTGCGCGACGAATCCGAAGGACGGCTGCCGAAATTGGAGTGCGACAGCAAGGCGATTTTGGGCTGAATGCCAAAGCGGATCATTTCATCGGCAGCCTGGATCGTAATGTCTGCGACCTGTTCGTCGGTCGGATCTTCGTTTACATGAGTATCACAAATGAACAGGGTCTGGTCAGGCAGAATCAGCACGTTCATCGCCGCATAGGTGGTCACGCCTTCCTTCAGGCCAATCACTTCCGACACATATTTGAGCTGGTTGTCAAAGCGGCTGCCAACGCCGCAGATCATGGCATCGGCGTCGCCGCGCTCCATCAGCAAGACACCGATCAGGGTATTGTGCTTGCGTACCATGGCTTTTGCCACATTGGGCGTGACGCCATCACGACCTTTGATCTTGTAGTAAGCCGTCCAGGTTTCGTTGAAACGTTCGTCGTCTTCGGGGTTGACCACTTCCATGTTGGTGCCGGCCGCCAGGCGCAGCCCCAGTTTCTTGACACGCATTTCGATCACGGCAGGGCGTCCGATCAGAATCGGATAGGCCAGCTGTTCGTCGATGACCGTCTGCGCTGCGCGCAATACACGCTCGTCTTCGCCATCGGCATAGACCACGCGTTTCGGTGGGGTGGTGCGTGCCTGTTTGAATAGGGGACGCATCAACGGCCCTGAGCGATACACGAAGCCCAGCAGTTGCTGGCGATAGGCATCCATGTCTTCGATCGGACGGGTTGCGACACCCGATTCCATGGCCGCCTTGGCAATGGCCGGCGCAATCTGGACGATTAGCCTGGGGTCAAAAGGCTTCGGAATAATATATTCGGGGCCAAAGCTCAGATCCTGTCCTTCGTAGGCCAGTGCGACTTCATCGCTTGGCTCGGCCTGTGCCAGCTCGGCAATGGCCTGTACGCAGGCCATTTTCATTTCTTCGGTAATGCGGGTGGCGCCCACGTCCAGCGCGCCGCGGAAGATAAAGGGGAAGCAAAGAACGTTATTGACCTGGTTAGGGTAATCAGAGCGGCCGGTCGCGATAATGCAGTCCGGGCGTACTGCTTTGGCGTCTTCGGGACGGATTTCAGGGTCCGGGTTGGCCAGGGCCAGAATCAGAGGCGAGCGCGCCATGGTAACAACCATGTCCTGTTTCAGTACATCCTTGGCCGAGCAGCCCAGGAATACATCGGTGTCGCGCATCACATCGGCCAGGGTCCGGTCATCTGTTTTCTGTGCGTAACGCGCCTTGTTCGGTTCCATGTTCTGGTCGCGACCTTCCCAGATTACGCCGCGAGAGTCTACGACATAGATATTCTGGCGAGCAACGCCCAGATTGACCAGCAAATCAAGGCAGGCAATCGCGGCCGCGCCGGCGCCGGAACATACCAATTTGATCTTGCCGATGTCCTTGCCGACGATTTTCAGGCCATTGAGAATGGCGGCCGAGGAAATAATGGCCGTGCCATGCTGGTCATCGTGGAATACCGGGATTTTCATGCGTTCGCGCAGTTTTTTCTCGATATAGAAGCATTCCGGCGCCTTGATGTCTTCCAGATTGACACCGCCCAGCGTGGGTTCCAGCGCGGCGATAATATCTACCAGCTTGTCGGGATCGTTTTCGGCCAGTTCGATATCGAATACGTCAACGCCGGCAAATTTCTTGAACAGGCATCCTTTGCCTTCCATGACCGGCTTGGAGGCCAGCGGGCCGATATTGCCCAGTCCGAGCACTGCAGTACCGTTGGTGATGACGCCGACCAGATTGGCGCGCGAGGTGTATTTTGATGCAGCCATATCGCCATCGGCAAAAATGGCCATGCATGCCGCCGCGACGCCGGGCGAATAGGCCAGCGACAGGTCATCCTGGTTGGCCAGCGGTTTGGTCGGAGTAACGGAAATTTTGCCCGGTGTCGGATAGGCGTGGTAATCCAGGGCAAGTTTGTTACGGTCGTGACTCATGGTTTTTATCCTTAAGGTTCAACAATATTGTTATGCTCATTGCTATGCTTGAATCGCAGTTTCGATATGATAACGCCGATGCCCGCGTTCCGGCGGCAACTTGGCCCCTGCGGCTGCAGGCGGCAACTGCCCCGACCCGCGCTTGGGGCGTTGCCGATTTCTGTTGGCGTGGCTATCAACCTGGCGCTGCTCCTGGTTAGCGGGCAGGGCAGTGGCGGCTATTCACTGGATGGCCAGGGAACAGGATGCAGCGACCCGTTCATCGAAACGGTCAACCGCCGGTTTGCTCTTTACGCTTTGCCAGACAATTGTGGCAAAGCCGGGCTACCGCTTTCATGGCGTGGGTCGTTAGCAACGAATTATCAAAATATACCAAGCACAATCGATTGAAACCGGTAATTTCTTGCATAATCGAAAAAGTTCCTTGGATTAAGCCTTCCCGATGGTTATACTTTAATGCATTGGCTATCAAGGCTATGTTATGTGCCTTCTGCCCGCTATCCGCAACTCGGTCTAGCCGTAACCCGGAAGGTATACCTGCATCTCAAAGGGTGAAACACCCGCAACGGTGAAGCGATTTATGACGACGGAAACTGAAAAAAAATCTACCTCTTATTTATTTGGGAGTAATGCTCCCTACGTTGAAGAACTGTACGAAGAGTACCTGACCAATCCGGCTGCAGTGGCTGACCACTGGCGCGACTATTTTGATCAGCTTCAGCATGCACCTGCCACAGACGGGGCCCAAAGCACCCGGGACCAGAGCCACTATTCTGTTGTCACTTCCTTTGCCCAGCGCGCCAAGGCCAACGCCTTTGCTCAAGCTGCACGGGGAGGCGCGCCCACCCTGGAGGTGGCCAGCAAACAGCTTCATGTCCAGTCATTAATCGCTGCCTATCGCACCCTGGGGGTGCGCTGGGCCCAGCTTGATCCGTTGAAACGCCGTGAGCGTCCCGAAATTCCAGAACTCGATCCCGCCTTTTACGGCCTGAACGACGCCGATCTGGACCAGGTGTACTCTGCCACCAATACTTATTTCACGAAACAAGGCACCATGACCTTGCGTGAAATCCTCAACTCCCTGCGTGATACCTATTGCGGCGCTGTCGGCGTCGAGTTTATGCATATGTCCGATCCCAAGGCCAAGCGCTGGGTTCAGGAACACCTGGAGTCTACTCATGCCAACGGCTCTTTCGATGGCGACACCAAGAAACGCATTCTGCAGCAACTGACCGAAGCCGAGGGGCTGGAGCGTTTCCTGCACACGAAATATGTGGGGCAGAAGCGCTTTTCACTCGAGGGCGGTGAAAGCTTTATCGCTGCTATGGACGAGGTGGTCAACCACGCAGGCGATCTGGGCGTTCAGGAAATTATCGTGGGCATGGCTCACCGTGGCCGCCTGAACATGCTGGTCAACATCATGGGCAAAATGCCCGGCGACCTGTTTGCCGAGTTTGAAGGCAAGCATGCTGAAGGCCTGACCGATGGCGATGTGAAGTATCACAATGGTTTTTCCAGCGATCTGTCCACTCGCGGTGGCCCGGTTCACCTTTCCCTGGCATTTAACCCTTCGCATCTGGAAATTGTTAACCCGGTTGTGGAAGGAAGTGTGCGGGCTCGTCAGGAACGCCGTGCCGACCCGCTGGGGCAGCAGGTGTTGCCTGTGCTGGTGCACGGTGATGCGGCCTTTGCTGGCCAGGGCGTGGTCATGGAAACGCTCAATATGGCGCAGACACGCGGCTACGGCACCGGCGGTACCCTGCATATCGTAATTAACAACCAGATCGGCTTTACCACATCTGACCCGCGCGACTCACGTTCAACGCTTTACTGTACCGATGTAGTAAAAATGATCGAAGCACCGGTCTTTCACGTGAATGCCGATGATCCCGAAGCCGTGGTTTTCGCAACACGCCTGGCGCTGGACTACCGCATGGAGTTTAACCATGACGTGGTTGTAGACATCATCTGCTACCGTAAATTGGGTCATAACGAGCAGGATACGCCGTCGCTGACGCAGCCGCTTATGTACAAGAGCATTGGCGCGCACCCCGGCACGCGCAAAATCTATGCAGACAAACTGACCGCGCAGGGCGTATTGGCTGATGGCGAAGGCGAAGAGTTCGTCAAAAACTATCGCCGGCTAATGGAAGACGGCCAGAAAACCGTCGAGCCCGTTCTTACCGACTACAAAAACAAATATTCCATTGACTGGACGCCGTTTCTGGGCGCCAAGTGGACAGACAGTGCCGATACGGCTGTGCCGCTGGCCGAACTCAAACGTATTGGCGAGCGCATTACCACTGTGCCAGACACCTTTACGCCCCACAACCTGGTGAAAAAACTGCTCGCCGACCGCCGTGCAATGGCAATGGGCGAGCAAAACCTGGACTGGGGCATGGGCGAACATCTGGCGTTAGCGACGCTGGTGGCATCGGGCTATACCATCCGTATTACGGGCCAGGATTCGGGACGCGGCACCTTTACGCACCGCCACGCTGTATTGCATGATCAGAAACGTGAGCGCTGGAACGATGGCACCTATATTCCACTGCAGAATGTCTCCGATTCCCAGGCGCCGTTCACGGTCATCGATTCAGTGCTGTCCGAAGAGGCGGTACTGGGTTTTGAGTACGGCTATTCTTGCTCCGAGCCAAACACTCTGGTTATCTGGGAAGCGCAGTTCGGCGATTTTGTCAACGGTGCGCAGGTTGTGATTGACCAGTTCATCAGTTCAGGCGAAGCCAAATGGGGACGCCAGTCCGGTCTGACGCTGATGCTGCCGCACGGCTACGAAGGTCAGGGACCAGAGCACTCTTCGGCACGTATCGAACGCTTTTTGCAACTGTGCGCCGACCATAACATGCAGTGTGTGCAGCCAACGAATGCCGCACAGATTTTCCATCTGCTGCGTCGCCAGATGATTCGGCCATTCCGCAAGCCGCTGGTGATCTTCACGCCAAAATCACTGCTGCGTAACAAGGACGCAACCTCACCGCTGAGCGATCTGGCCTCCGGCGAATTCCATCCTATCCTGAGTGAAATCGACAGCAACCTTGACGGCAAGAAAGTCAAGCGCGTGCTGGTGTGCTCAGGCAAGGTTTACTATGATCTGATGAACGCACGCAAGGAACGGGATGCCAGTCACGTTGCGATCCTGCGGGTAGAGCAGCTGTATCCGTTTGCACACAAGTCGTTTGCCAGTGAGCTGGCCAAGTACCCGAATGCGACGGAAGTCGTTTGGGTACAAGACGAGCCTCAGAATCAGGGACCATGGTTCTATATCCAGCACCACCTGTATGAAGATATGTCGTCCGGACAGCGCCTGGGTTATGCCGGACGTATCGCTTCGTCCTCTCCTGCGGTTGGCTATATGGCCAAGCATATTGAGCAGCAAAAAGCCTTGGTGGAACAGGCTTTTGCGCCCAAGCTCAAAGGGTTCATTCTGACCAAGTAAGCGGTCTAATTACAATTTTACGAATTATCGAAAATGGCTATTATTGACGTTGTAGTTCCTCAGCTCTCCGAATCGATCTCAGAGGCGTCCCTGCTTGAGTGGAAAAAGAAAGTAGGCGAAGCTGTAACTCAGGATGAAACCCTGATCGAAGTCGAAACCGACAAGGTCGTTCTGGAAGTGCCTGCACCGGCCAGTGGCGTGCTAACTGAAATCGCCCAGGGCGATGGCAGCACGGTCACTTCAGGGCAGTTGCTGGCAAAAATTGACACCGAGGCAAAAGGCGCAGCAGCTGCGCCTGAAGCCGCCGCTGCTGCGCCTGCGGCCCAGCCGGCTGCTGCCGAGCCTGCCAAGGCCGAAGCCGCCCCAGCCAAGGCCGCCGAAGCCAGCAAAGGCAGTGCAGGCGTTGCATCTCCCGCCGCCAGCAAAATCCTGTCTGAAAAAGGTATTGCTGCTGGTGACGTAGAGGGTTCTGGTCGTGATGGTCGTGTGACCAAGGCCGACGCCGCCGCTGCCTCTGGCAAACCCGCAGCGCCTGCCGCATCTGCTGGCGCCGCGACCAGCCTGTCTCTTGATGGCCGCCCGGAACAGCGCGTGCCAATGACTCGCCTGCGTGCGCGTATAGCCGAGCGCCTGATCCAGTCGCAGCAGGAAAACGCCATTCTCACGACTTTCAACGAAGTCAACATGAAGGCAGTGATCGATCTGCGTAATGCCTACAAAGATCGCTTTGAAAAAGAACATGGTGTGAAACTGGGCTTCATGTCCTTTTTCGTCAAGGCTGCGGTTGCCGCATTGAAAAAATATCCGTTGCTCAACGCCTCTGTCGATGGCAAAGATATTATCTATCACGGGTACTTTGATATCGGTATCGCGGTCAGCAGCCCGCGCGGTCTGGTGGTGCCTATTGTGCGCAATGCAGACCAGCTGTCTTTTGCCGAAATTGAAAAAACCATTGCGGAGTACGGTGTTAAAGCCCGCGAAGGCAAAATCAGCCTGGAAGACCTGACTGGCGGCACCTTCTCCATTTCCAATGGTGGTGTCTTCGGTTCCATGCTGTCCACTCCCATCATCAATCCACCGCAGTCTGCCATCCTGGGCGTTCACGCCACCAAGGACCGCCCTGTGGTAGAGAATGGTCAGGTGGTCATTCGTCCGATCAACTTCCTGGCCATGTCATACGATCACCGTATCATTGATGGCCGCGAAGCGGTGCTGGGTCTGGTTGCCATGAAAGAGGCGCTGGAAGATCCGCAACGCCTACTGCTGGAACTGTAATCGACGCAGTCTGAATGCGCCCCTTCGCGGGGCGCGCGTTTTTCATAGGATGCGTGCAAGCGCATCTGCTCTATCGAAATCAAGAGAAAATTATGTCTTCACAATTTGACGTTGTCGTAATTGGTGCCGGTCCTGGCGGCTACATTGCAGCGATTCGCGCTGCGCAGCTGGGCAAAAAAGTTGCGTGTATTGATGCCTGGGCTGATGAGGCCGGCAATCCCAAACCAGGCGGCACTTGCACCAATGTCGGCTGCATTCCGTCCAAAGCCCTGCTGCAATCGTCCGAGCATTTTGAACAGGCCAACCACCATTTTGCCGAGCATGGCATTGAACTGGGCAGCGTCAAGCTCAAACTGGAAAACATGATCGGTCGCAAGGACACGGTTGTCAAACAGAACAACGACGGTATTCTATATTTGTTCAAAAAGAACAAAGTCACTTTCTTTTCCGGCGTAGGTGCGTTCGATGGCAAGGCCGAAGACGGCAGCTGGAAAATCAGCGTCACTGGCAAGAAAGCGGAAAGTCTGACCGCGACCCATGTGATCGTGGCTACCGGTTCGGTCGCACGCGCCTTGCCTGGCCTGCCTTTTGACGAAAAACAGATTCTGTCCAATGATGGCGCCCTGCGTATTGCTGGCGTGCCCAAGAAACTGGGCGTGATTGGCGCTGGTGTGATCGGTCTGGAAATGGGTAGCGTCTGGCGTCGCCTGGGCGCCGAAGTGACCATTCTGGAAGCCATGCCTGAATTTCTGGGTGCAGCCGACGTCCAGGTGGCCAAGGAAGCGCAGAAAGCATTTGCCAAACAGGGTCTGAAAATTGAAAACTGCGTCAAAATCGGCGAGATCAAATCCACAGCCAAGACAGTCACCGTACCCTATACCGACGCCAAGGGCGCCGAACAGTCGCTTGCAGTAGACAAACTGATTGTCTCTATTGGTCGGGTGCCTTTTACCGGCAACCTGAACGCGGACAGTGTCGACCTGCAATTGGACGAGCGCGGGTTCATCAGCGTTAACGAAGAATGCAAGACCAATCTGCCAAACGTCTGGGCAGTGGGTGATGTGGTGCGCGGCCCGATGCTGGCGCACAAAGCCGAAGAAGAGGGTGTTGCCGTTGCCGAACGCATTGCCGGTCAGCACGGCCATGTCAACTTCGATACCATCCCCTGGGTCATCTACACCTCTCCGGAAATTGCATGGGTCGGCAAGACCGAACAGCAACTGAAGGCAGAAAAACGCGAAATCCGCACAGGCAGCTTTCCATTCCTGGCCAACGGCCGCGCCCGTGCTTTGGGCGACACGACCGGCTTTGCCAAGGTGATTGCCGATGCCAAGACAGACGAGGTGCTGGGCGTGCATATTATCGGCCCCATGGCTTCGGAATTGATTGCCGAAGCAGTCACCATCATGGAATTCAAAGGCGCCTCTGAAGATATCGCGCGTATTTGCCATGCACATCCCACCTTGTCCGAAGCGCTCAAGGAAGCCGCACTGGCCGTTGATAAACGTGCCCTGAACTTCTGATCGGCACACCATGTTGAATACGGCAAGGGCACCCGTGTTGACCGGTGCCGGCCGTCAGTCTGATATATCCGTATCGGGCAATCCGGGGTGCCACTGGCACCCCGGCCTGTTCCTGCGGTACGATCCTATCGGTCTGTCTGGCCTGCCATCAATCCGAATTGATTCGAATCGACCTGCTTCATGAACGTACTGCAATATTACGAAAAGACCCTTGCTGAGCGCGGCTATCGGGCCGATGAGGCCCAGCAGCGGGCCATTGCTCGTCTGCAGGTTTTTGCCGACGAACTGGTTGCCTATCAGCAGGAGCTGGGCAAACCCTTCCGACGGTTTTTTCGCAAGCCCGAGCCACCGCGCGGCGTGTACATGTGGGGCGGGGTCGGTCGCGGCAAAAGCTTTCTGATGGACTCGTTCTTCATGACGGTTCAGATCGAGCAAAAGACGCGGATCCATTTTCATGAGTTCATGCGCAGCGTCCACCACCAGTTGCAGGCGTTGCGTGGCAAGAGCGATCCGCTGGACGAAGTGGCGCGCATCATCAGCGACAAGTACAAGCTGATCTGTTTTGATGAGTTCCATGTCTCGGATATTGCAGATGCCATGATTCTATACAAGCTGCTGCTCAATCTGTTTGACAATGGCACCAGCTTTATCATGACTTCCAATTATGAGCCATCGACACTGTATCCCGACGGCTTGCACCGTGACCGGATCCTGCCGGCCATTGCCCTGATCCAGAAACGCATGGATGTGGTTAATGTGGACACGGGCATCGATTACCGTCAACGGACGCTGGAACAGGTACGCATGTACCTGACGCCGCTCAATGATGAGATCCAGGCGCAATTGCAGCAAGCGTTTGACAGTCTGGCCGAAACGGCGCCCCAGGATACGCATCTGCATATCGAGAACCGGATGATCCGGGCCGTGGCGGTCGCCGGATCGGTGGTATGGTTCAGTTTTGCGGAACTGTGCGGCGGACCGCGGTCACAGAATGACTATCTGGAACTGGCCAATCGCTATCAGACGATCATTCTTTCCGGCGTGCCCCGCATGATGCCCCGGCACTCGTCCGAGGCCCGGCGTTTTACCTGGCTGATCGATGTCCTGTATGATCACCATGTCAAGCTGATCATGTCGGCCGAATGTCCTCCCGAGGAACTGTATACCGAAGGCGTGTTGGCCAATGAATTTCATCGGACCGTGTCCCGTATTACCGAAATGCAGTCCAAAGAGTATCTTGAGTCAGAAAGACGATTGTCGGTGAAACTTTAATACTATTGCAGTTGGAAACAGAATATGAGTGCTGAACAAACTTCCCCGACCAATGGCGCAAGCCGGAATGTGCGCGTATTGACGGGCATTACCACATCCGGAACACCGCACCTGGGCAATTATGCGGGCGCGATCCGGCCGGCCGTTGCGGCCAGCCGCCAGCTCAATGTCGATGCCTTCTTTTTTCTGGCCGACTATCATGCACTGATCAAATGTGATGACCCGCTACGCGTGGCCAGTTCACGCCTAGAAATTGCCGCGACCTGGCTTGCGGCAGGGCTGGATCCCGACAAGGTCACCTTCTATCGACAGTCGGATGTGCCGGAAATTCCGGAATTAAGCTGGATATTGACGTGCATTACGCCCAAGGGCCTGATGAATCGCGCCCATGCTTACAAGGCATCGGTGGATCAGAATGTGGCCCGCAGCGTTGAACCTGATGACGGGGTGAATATGGGGCTGTTCTCTTATCCCGTATTGATGGCCGCCGATATTCTGATGTTCAATGCCAACCGCGTGCCGGTCGGTCGTGACCAGATCCAGCATCTGGAAATGGCGCGCGATATCGCACAGCGCTTTAATCACCAGTACGGGGCAGGGCGGGATTATTTTGTGCTGCCCGATGTACAGATTGACGAAGACGTGGCGACGCTGCCCGGCCTGGACGGCCGTAAAATGTCCAAGAGCTACAACAACACCATTCCGCTTTTCGAGGGCGGCGCCAAGGCATTGTCAAACGCCATTTCGCGGATCGTGACTGACTCACGCGCGCCTGGTGAAGCCAAGGACGCCGATGCTTCCCATCTGTTTCTGATTTACAAGGCGTTTGCAACACCCCAGGACACAGAAAATTTCCGGCGCGAACTGGCTGATGGCATGGGCTGGGGCGATGCCAAGAAAAAACTGGCAGCACATCTGGAAACCATTGTGGCGCCGATGCGCGAACAGTATGTCGCGCTGATGGACAACCCCGAGCGGATTGAAGATGTTTTGCAGGCGGGCGCTGCCAAGGCGCGCAAACTGGCAGTCCCGTTCATGCAGCAAATTCGTGAGGCCGTAGGCTTGCGCAATGGGACACGCGTAAAAAGCGCGGCGCCAGTGAAAAAGAAAAGTGGCAAAACGGCCCGATTTATCAGTTTTCGTGATGAAGACGGTGCCTTCCGCAGTCGTCTGGTTTCGGCCGATGGCGATACGCTGCTATTGTCAGGCGCCTATGCTGAGCCCAAACAGGCCGGGCAGTTCGCATCGCAACTGCTGTCACTGGATCTGCGCTCGCTGATCCACCGCAATCCCGACTACAGCGTCACTGTCGTGCTGGACGAGCAGGCGGTGGGTTCGAGCCCGGCCATGCAATCGGATATGGAGCGCGAAGCGCTGATTGTGCGTTTGTTGCAGGCTGTCGAGTCGCTGGCGCCTGCCGGCGACGCTTAGTCGCTCGGCCGTATGGCCTGGCAGTAGCAGCAAACGCATGCAAGCATGGGTTTGCTGCTACTATCCTGGTTGCCGGGCGCCGCTTGCCGGATAAGGCTTGTGGCACTCGACATTACGCAATGGCAATATTACCCCCATTTTTCTAACAGAGTCAGCATATGGATACCCGGGTGACCGATCAGGATTTGCTTATCATCAATGAAGCACAGTATGGCGTTGTCATTGATCTGGTTTATGCCAGTAGCAACAACATCGCAGGGCGCATTGTGTATCAGACCGCCCTGTGCGCATTGCACAAGGATGCCGCGCCATTATTGCTCAGGGCATCGCAGCTGGCCCGTTCCGCTGGATATACTCTCAAGGTCTTCGATTGCTACCGACCGCCTGCAGCGCAGCATATCTTCTGGTCGGCGTTGCCCGATGCCCAGTATGTTGCGGATCCGTCACAGGGATCGCATCACTCGCGCGGCACGGCAGTGGACGTTACTTTGCTGGACGAGCACGGTATCGAACTGGATATGGGCACGGGCTTTGACGCCATGGAAGATGCGTCGCACCACGATTATGCAGATCTGCCCGCATCGGTGCAGAAAAACCGGCTGCTATTGCTGGGCATCATGCTGCATGCGGGATTTCGGGGCATCAAGTCCGAATGGTGGCATTACGAATTGCCAAACTCAGGTGCCTACCCGGTCATCGAAAGTACGCTGGTAACGGTATAGCGATCCTGGTATAGGGATATATGACTATTTCCTATTCCAATTACATTTGCTAAGATCTGTCCTTCATGTGCAGCTTGCGTGTCAATTCAGTGACCTGCATTCCAGTCATTGTCGCCAGTGCCTGTCGACCGCTACACTCTGGTGAAGCCCGCCTGGGTAGCGGCGATCGGGCCGGGTGCCTGTTATCAGGACAATCTACCGGAGTCTTACCATGTCAGTTCGCCGTACGTTTATAAGAAACGCATTCATGGTGGCCTGTGCCACCACCCTGGGATTGTCTGTCGGCGTTGCCGCGCAGGCGGCCACACCCAAGAACATGCTGGTCATCTCCAAGAATGCCGATCCGCAAATGCTGGATATTGCCGTTACCATGGACAATAATGACTGGTCCATTACTTATCCCAGCTATCAGCGCCTGATCAAATACAAGGGCGGCGGCGCTACCGAAGTCGAAGGGGAACTGGCAAAAAGCTGGACGACCTCTGCAGACAAGCTGACCTGGACCTTTACCCTGAATGACGGGCAAAAGTTCAGTGACGGCACGCCCGTTAATGCGCAGGCTGTCAAATACAGTTTTGATCGCCTCATGAAAATGAAGCAAGGCCCGTCCGAGCCGTTCCCTTCCGGGTTGCAGGTCACGGTCAAGGATCCCATGACGGTCGAGTTCAAACTGGATAAACCCTTTGCTCCATTTCTGAATATTCTGGCCAACAACGGCGCGGGCATTGTCAATCCTGCCGTAGAACAGCAGGCGGGCGGTGCAGACAAATACCTGGCCGGGCATACGGCCGGTTCAGGACCGTATCAACTGGCAAAATGGAACAAAGGCCAGAGTCTGATCCTGGAGCGCAACCCGCATTACGGCGGGCGCGAGCCGGCACTTGAAAAAGTCGCGTTTAAAATCGTGCCCGAAGCATCGGCGCGGCGGCTGCAATTGCAAAATGGCGATCTGGACATCGTAGGCAGCATCCAGCCTGATCAGGTCAAAGCCATGGAAAATGCCAGCGGCGTGGTATTCAAAAAAGTGCCGTCGCTACTGGTTTCGTATCTGTATCTGAACAACAAAACCGGCCCTCTGACTAATGTTTCACTGCGCAAGGGGATTGCCCAGGCCGTCGATTACAGTGGCATGATCAACGGCATTATGAATGGCGAAGCAAAGCCGCTTAATGGCCCTATCCCAGAGGGCATGTGGGCGCATGACGATGCTGCGCCTGCTTTCAAAACCGATGTGGCGGCGGCCAAGGCAAGCATAGGCAGCGAAGCGCCGGCCAAGCCGCTTACCTTGCTGTACTCCACCAAAGAGCCGTACTGGGAGCCCATTGTACTGTCGGTCCAGGCCAGTCTTCAGGCGGTCGGTGTCAAAGTGAAGCTGGAAAAACTGGCCAATGCCACCATGCGCGACCGTCTTGGCAAAGGCGACTTTGATATCTCGATCGGCAACTGGTCTCCGGATTTTGCTGACCCGTTCATGTTCATGAATTACTGGTTTGATTCGTCCAAACAAGGGCTACCCGGCAACCGTTCGTTCTATGCCAATCCTGAAGTGGACAAACTCGTGCGCCAGGCTGCCCAGGAAACCGACCAGGCCAAACGAACCGATCTGTACCAACAGGCGCAAAAGCAGGTTGTGAAAGATTACGTCTATGTCTATCTGTTCCAGCACAGTAACCAAATGGGTTTGCGCGACAATGTCAAGGGCTATGCATATAATCCTATGCTGCATGACGTCTACAATGTAGCGGATATTTCTAAAGACTGACATCAACAGGCAATGCCGGGTGTGCATGTGGCCCCAACATTGCCACTGATGCAGCCGGCAGCGCCATAAAGCGACCTGGCAACGGCCATGTGTGCCAGGCTGTGGCGTTTCGCTTTTTTCAAGCCGTAAGCAATGCTATAGACGCCGTGACTATTGCCTGCCTTTGCGCGATGTCGGTGGCGCTTTACGGCTATTTTGCAAGAAACCCAGCCTGTGCGAGAGTCTTCTGATCGTAAGCGCTTGTCGTAGGTTGATCAACTGGGTGAAGGGCTCGTCTTGCCTTTGACAAGATACCGACACCAATTTACGAAAGGGCCTGTTTTGTTTTTCCAGATATTGTGTAAGCGCCTGCCCTGGCTCATTCTGGTCATGCTGGGTGTATCAGTGATCACTTTCATCGTGTCTCATCTGATTCCCGGCGACCCGGCACGGCTGATTGCCGGTGATCGGGCGACCGAAGCAATCGTGGTCGGCATCCGGCAGAAGCTTGGACTGGATCTGCCGCTCTACGAGCAGTACTGGGTCTACCTGAAAGGGCTGTTGCACGCGGATCTGGGCACGTCCATCCGCACAGGCCGCCCGGTTGTCGACGATCTTCTCGCTTTTTTCCCCGCTACGCTCGAACTGGCCATTGTGGCGCTGATTTTTTCCATGCTGCTTGGCATTCCCCTGGGCGTTCTGTCGGCAGTATACAAAAACTCCTGGATTGACCAGCTGGCGCGCACCCTGGCCGTGACGGGTATTTCCATGCCGGCATTCTGGCTGGGGCTGGGCTTGCTGATTATTTTCTACGGCCATTTGTCCTGGTTTCCTTCCGGCGGCCGTATCGACAGCCTGCTGGGTGAGCCGCCGACTGTCACCGGTTTTTTCCTGGTTGATTCGCTTATTGCCGGGGACTGGGATTTGTTTGTCAGCACCGTTGAGCACCTGGTGCTGCCGGCCTTTACCCTGAGTTTCGTCCATCTGGGCGTTGTAGCCCGGCAGATCCGCTCCTCCATGCTGGAGCAGCTATCCGAAGATTATGTACGTACCGCCCAGGCTTATGGGTTGAGCCGCTGGAAAATCATCCTGGGTCATGCGCTTCCCAATGCCCTGATCCCGTCCGTGACCGTTTTGGGCCTGGCCATGGGTGATCTGCTTTACGGCGCGGTGCTGACCGAGACGGTCTTTGGCTGGCCCGGCATGGGTCTGTATGTAGTCGAATCCATCCAGGCATTGGATTTTCCGGCAGTGATGGGATTTGCGGTGCTGGTCTCGTTTGTCTATGTCCTGCTCAACATGCTGGTTGATCTGCTGTACAGCATACTGGACCCACGTATCAAGGATGCAGGCTGATGGCTGCCATTACCGCAACTTCGCAACTGTCCTATTCGCTCTCTTATTTCTGGTATCAGCTGCGTCGCAGTCCCATGATGCTGCTCGGGCTTGTGCTGATTGTCCTCATGTGTCTTGCCGCGTTGCTGGCGCCACTGCTTACCGGGCACAATCCGAATGCCGTTGACCTGGGCAGTCGGCTGTTGCCACCATCGGCCATGCACTTTTTCGGGACAGACGAAGTCGGGCGGGACCTGTTCAGCAGGGTATTGTACGGTGCGCGCCAATCCATTGGCGTCGGCGTTTTCGTTGCATTCGTGGCCAGCGCTATCGGTTCGGTGATAGGCTGCTTTTCCGGTGTAATCGGCCGGACCGTAGACACGATTATCATGCGTGCAATGGATATCGTGCTGTCGGTCCCATCGCTGGTATTGACGATGGCGCTGGCCGCTGCATTGGGGCCGAGCCTGTTCAATGCGATGATTGCCATTACGATCGTGCGTATTCCCTATTATGTGCGGCTGGCGCGCGGCCAGACGCTGAGCATTCGCGAGATGGCTTATGTGCAGGCTGCCAGGACATTCGGCGCCGGCAAAAGACATATCGTGCGCTGGCATGTGTTGCGCAATGCATTACCGCCGATAATTGTGCAAATGACGCTGGATATCGGCAATGCCATCCTGATGGCGGCCGCGCTCGGATTTATCGGTTTGGGCGCGCAGCAGCCAACCGCCGAATGGGGGGCAATGATTGCCTCGGGCCGTAATTTCCTGCTGGATCAGTGGTGGTATTCGACGTTTCCTGGTGTTGCGATCCTGATCACCGCCATTGGGTTCAATCTTGTGGGCGATGGTGTTCGTGATATGCTGGACCCGAAACAGAAGGTGAAATAATGACGCCGAACAGTCAGCCCAATACGCAGCGGCACGTTGTGGCGCCGGCAGCCGGGCGGGACAGCATCCCGCCTGTACTGGACATAGATAATCTGCATATTGAATTTCCAATCTACCGGGGTGCTGTGCGGGCGCTCAATGGCGTGACCATTCGGGTGCAGCCGGGTGAAATCGTTGGTATTGTCGGCGAGTCGGGCTCGGGAAAGTCTGTTACCGCAATGATGAGCATGCGCCTGATACCGCAACAAGATTATATTGTTCGCAAGGGCAGTATTCATAAATCAGGAAAGAACATACTGGAGGCTTCGGAAAAGCAAATGCGCCAGATTCGCGGCAGCGATATGGCCATGATCTTTCAGGAGCCCATGACTGCGCTGAACCCGACCATGAGGGTTGGCCGCCAGATTACAGATGTCATCAGGAAGCATACTGCGCTTTCACCGAAACAGGCGCGCGAACGTGCCATCTCGCTGCTGCGGGACATGCATATTGCCGACCCGGAGCATGTGTTCGATGCCTATCCCTTCGAACTGTCCGGCGGAATGCGCCAGCGGATCATGATTGCGTTGGCATTTTCCTGTGATCCGTCGTTGCTGATCGCCGATGAGCCGACAACGGCCCTTGATGTCACGGTGCAGAAACAAGTCCTGATGCTGCTGCGCGAACGGGCAAAAAAAACCCGAACGGCTATTTTGCTTATTACGCATGACATGGCAGTAGTGTCGCAATTCTGTGAACGGATTTACGTAATGTACGCAGGTAGCGTGGTAGAGCAGGGCGCAGCCACCGATGTGATTAATCGGCCAAGCCATCCATACACCCGAGGATTGCTTGGCGCGTTGCCAGAAAACGCCAGCCCGGGCGCGCCGCTGCTCGCTATTGCCGGGCAAGTGCCAAACCTGGCAGCTTTGCCTGAAGGATGTGCTTTTCGTAACCGCTGCAATTTGCAGGCTGCGGCCTGTAGCCAGATTCCGGCGCTCACGCCGGTGGCCGGTTCCTCCGGGCATGCTGCTGCCTGCTGGATGACGGTCCGGGAGGAGCACAATGTCTGAAGCTGTCCTGACACTTGACGACATTCATGTCCGCTTTCCCGTAAAACGCAACTGGCGCGGCAAAGCCCGAACCTGGGCACATGCGCTCAATGGCGTGGACCTGACCGTGGCGCGCGGCGAAACGCTGGGTGTGGTGGGCGAATCAGGTTGCGGCAAAACGACCCTGGCTCAGGTGCTGATCGGCCTGCAACAGCCGTCGCAAGGTCAATTGCGCTGGAATAATGACCGTGGCCAGCCCAATGTACAAATTGTCTTCCAGGATCCACAATCCTCGCTTGATCCGCGTTTGCCCGTCTGGAAAATCATCACCGAACCTTCTTACGTCAAAGGCGAAGCCCAGGAGTCGGCCATGCGGGCGCGCGCTGCCCGGCTGGCTGTACAGGTCGGTCTGTCGCCAGATTATCTGAACCGGTATCCGCATGAATTTTCGGGGGGCCAGCGCCAGCGCATTGCCATTGCCCGGGCACTGGCGTCCGATCCGGATGTGATCGTGCTCGACGAGCCGACCTCGGCGCTTGATATTTCAGTCCAGGCGCAGATTATCAATCTGCTGTTCACTTTGCAGCGGGAACACCAGCTCACGTATATCCTGATTTCACACAATGTTTCGGTCATCCGGCATATGAGCAACCGTATTGCGGTCATGTATCTGGGGCAGATCGTGGAACTGGGAGATACCGCCCAGGTGCTCGCCCGGCAGCGCCATCCCTACACCCGGCTATTGCTGGATGCGGTACCGGAGCTGGGCGCTCCATTGCCAGAGAGAGGGGTGCAGGCCATTCCTGAATTGCCGGGCAATCGCGTGTTGCCAACGGGCTGCTTTTTCCTGGATCGTTGCGCTTTTCGCAAGCAGGGATGTGAACAGCAGCAACAGCTCAAACCCATATCCACAGAAACGCCGATGCATAGTGTCCGGTGCCACCGTTACGATCATGATGAACCCGATGGAAAATAACAAAACGCAGGCAGACGCCGCACGTGCAGCAAGAAAAAAAGGATTTGGCGTCATTGTTTCATTGCTGCCTTATATCTGGATGTTCAAATGGCGGGTCATGGCCGCGCTTGCCTGTCTGGTGATCGCCAAAGTGGCCAGCGTCATGCTGCCCGTGTATCTCAAGGATATTGTCGACCAGCTCAGCCTGCCCGGAACGGCGCTGATGTTGCCGGTTGCCGCGCTGCTGGCCTACGGTTTTGCTCGTATCTCCAGCAGTGTCTTTTCTGAGTTGCGTGACGCCCTGTTTGCCAAAGTCACGCAGGGCTCGATACAACGTATTGCCACCACAATCTTTACGCATCTTTTCGGTCTGTCCATTCGCTATCACCTGGACAGGCAGACCGGTGGCCTCAGTCGCGACATGGATCGGGGCACCAAGGGAATCGGTTTTCTGCTCAACTTCACCCTGTTCAACATTCTGCCGACCCTGCTTGAGCTGACCATGGTCATGGTGATTCTGCTGGTTCGCTATGACATCTGGTTTGCGGTTGTCATCCTGGCCACCATCGCCGCCTATATCGTGTTCACCCTTGTGGTAACGGAGCGGCGCATGGTCATGCGCCGGCGTATGAACAGCCTGGACAGTATGGCCAACACGCAGGCGATCGATGCCCTGATCAATTACGAGACGGTAAAGTATTTCAATAACGAATCGTACGAGATCAATCGCTACGATACCAATCTGGGCGGCTGGGTAGACTCGGCGGTCAAAAACCAGATCTCGCTGAACTTGCTGAATGCCGGTCAGGGCGTCATTATCACGTTTGGCATGGTGGTATTGTTGTGGATGGCAGCCAGCCGGGTAACTACCGGTCAGATGACGGTGGGAGATATTGTTCTGATCTCGGCCTACCTGACGCAGCTGTATGCGCCGCTCAATTTTCTCGGATTCATCTATCGAGAAATCAAGAACTCCCTGTCGGACATGGAGCGCATGTTCGGTATTCTTGATCAGCACCAGGAAATTGAAGACACGTCACAAAGCGTGCCGATGGATACGCGCAATGCAGAAATCCGCTTTGAACATGTGGGTTTTGCATATGAGCCGGAAAGACAGATACTGCACGACGTGAGCTTTGCCATTGGTGCGGGCGAGACGGTCGCCGTTGTTGGGACCTCGGGCGCCGGCAAATCCACGCTGTCGCGGCTGCTGTTTCGCTTCTACGATGTCACATCAGGACGAATCACGATCAATGGTCGTGATATCCGGGAGTACACGCAACTGAGTCTGCGCCAGCATATCGGGATCGTGCCACAGGACACGGTCCTGTTCAATAACAGTATTTATTACAACATTGCCTATGGGCGTCCTGATGCGACACGGGACGAAGTGCTGGAAGCTGCCAGGGCTGCCAGCATTCACGAATTCGTGATGTCGCTGCCGGAGGGCTATGATACGCAGGTGGGCGAGCGCGGTCTGAAATTGTCTGGCGGCGAGAAGCAGCGCGTGGCCATTGCCCGCACCATCCTGAAAAATCCGCCCATACTGGTGCTGGATGAAGCGACCAGTGCACTGGATACGCGCACCGAAAGAGCGATCCAGGATGAACTGTACAAAATCACCAAAGGCCGCACCACCATGATTATCGCCCACCGCTTGTCCACGATTGTGGACGCCGACCGGGTTCTGGTCATGGACCAGGGTAGGGTGGTCGAACAGGGATCTCATGTCCGACTGT
>NZ_JBQEAU010000011.1:0-57321 GCF_052108595.1 Advenella sp. | reverse complement strand
CTTGTATAGTGCATCACGTATTTTTTCTGGCTCATCGGAACCCGCGCGCTCGATCGCCTGCATCAGTATGTTCATGGCGTTGTAGCCTGACGCATCGTACTTACCCGGGAGCTGCTTGTACTCTTTCTGGTAGCTTTCGACAAACCCGGCATTGCGCTCGCCCTTCATATTGGAAACATAAGGTACCGCAGCATAAATGCCTTCCGATGCTTCGCCGGTCAAACCGATAAAATCGGCGGTCGCCCATGAGCCGACGCCAAACACTTTGGTTTCAATACCGAATTCTTTGAGCTGTTTGACCAGGATGGAGCCATCCTGCGTTTCGGCCGCCACGAATACACCGTCAGGTTTAAGTGCTCGCAGTTTGGTCAACAGCGTATAAAAATCGGTCGTTCCATGATCGAAGTATTCCTTCATGACAGATTTGACGCCCAACGCGTTCAGATCCTTTTCGAAATCTTCCACACCGCCGCGCCCCCAGTCATCATTGACGCCGATATATGCCACTGTTTTGAGTTGTAGATCGTCAGCCAGTATCTTGCTAAACGTCCTGGCCATCAATCTGTCGGTTTCTGCTGAGCGGAAAAAATATTTCATGCCTTTATCAGTCAGGTCTGCCTTGGAAGAGACGCCCGATAACAGCGGTATTTTGTATTTTTCGGCAACCGACATGACCGCGGCGGTGGCCGAGCTACAGAACGCCCCGGCAAGCACAGGCACTTTATTGCGCTGAATTAGCTTTTCCGCTGCATTGACCGAGTTTGCCGGCTGGCACTGGCCGTCCTCTATTTGCAATTGAACCTGGCGCTCCTTGATGCCGCCTTGCGCGTTGCGTTGCGCAACGGCAAGCTTGGCGCCTTTCACATAGGCCTGCCCGTTATAGGCAACCGAGCCGGTCAACGGCTGGATCACGCCGATCTTGATAGGCTCGGCAGGTTCCGCAGCAACCGCCGCACCGCTGACAAGCATTAATCCACTGATACATAATGTGAGATATTTCATAAAGCACTCCAACAATAATGGCTGGCGATTGCGCACAAACGCATTCCCGGATTCGATTCGAAGGGATCGGATGAATAAATAATTAAACACTCAATTAATTATTAAGGTACAACGAGCGCTATCACAGATGCAATAAGGGAAAACGTTAATAAATGTTTAGCCAGCTGGCGTACTGCCGCTTCCAGCATTCCTATGTGCGATATCAGGGCACGGCTGCGTAGCCCTGATCCGGGCTTTTTGTTTTTCCCATCGGCCCGTATGGGGCAATGGCCTTGTCCGGTGGTCGGTCGCTCCGGCGCAGTTCAGAAGCATTACGGTCTAGGATGAAGGCTCATTGCATAACCATTCAATCTGCGCAGCCTTGGCTGCTTTGACCGTATATGCACTAAAATCTGTCTGTTCGCCACGCCGTGGCGGCGACCAGTTCGCGCCCGGATAACCTTGTTAATGATCAACTGAGATGTTTGCGTCGTTCCAATTCGGCTGGCGAAGGGTTCTCGGCAGCGAACGAGCCCGTTTCGATATTGCCGGCGCGCGCATAGTGGTTGACAATGACACCGCTATCGGACGCCTGCGTGCTTAACAAGTCAAATGCCGCCGGCTGCGCCCCTTCTGCAAACAGCCTTTTGCCTTTGCCTAGAACCAGCGGAAATATCATGATATACATTTCATCGACCAGATCATGTGCGTGCAGGGTTTGCAGAAAATCTGTAGACCCCTGAGTAAGCAGATCCGGCCCGTCCTGTTCTTTCAGTTTGCGCACAGCCGCCACCGCATCAGAGCCCAGCACCTGGCTGTTCTGCCAGTCCGGCCTGAAATTTTCATTACGTGTAGCAACGTATTTTTCTATCTGGTCGAACAATGCGCCTAACGGCTCTTCCGGGCCAACATACGGCCAATGGGCAGCAAAAATATCATAGGTTTTTCGCCCAAGCAGCAAATCAAATGGACGGGCGAAGATTTCTCCGACCTTGACACCCAGTGATTCATCAAAATAGGGAATCAGCCAGCCGCCATACCGGAATCCGCCCACCGGGTCTTCCTGCGGACCGCCCGGTGCCTGCATGACCCCGTCCACACTCACAAATGCGCCAACAATGACTTTTCTCATCAACGTTCTCCTTTGCTGATATCGACCAACGCAGTAATTTCAGTTGAAATGCAAATGCCCGGCTACGATAGTAAAGTATATATCTGGCGCCAGCCGACCGACAGCCGCTGGGCTGATTGCGTCGCCGGGCATTCGCCGTCCTGTCTCGCAGCACGGGCCGACGCTCAGCCTGATGCTGCTATTGCCGATGGTACTATCAATACCATCAATGCTCGCGCAAAGCGCCAATCTGCGCAGCCGTGATATCCCCTGGCAAACCTCCCCAGGTAGTACGGGTGTAATTGACCAGCTCGGCCATCTGCTGATCGTTCAGCTTGCGGGCAAACCCAGGCATGCTTTGCATGTTGCCGTCGCCGGGGAACGCCTGCTCGGGCAGACCATCAAGAATCGACGCGATCAGGTTGGTGCCATCGGCCTGACGGATCGTTGCATTGCCTGCCATCGCCGGCGCGACATTCGGTTTGCCTTCGCCGGAGATACCGTGACAGCCAGCACAAAGATTCAGGTACTGCACTCTCCCCTGATCGCCGCCTGGTGTCAATTGCGCCACTTTGGGTGGCGGTGGTTTATCACCCATCAGATACGTAGTCATGGCCTTCATATCGTCTTTTGTCAGATACTGCGTGCTAAGGGCCACCACCATATGCATCTCGCTGAAGGCAGAGCCTTGCGGGGCGGTGCCGGTAGCCAGAAATTGCCCCAGGTCATCGGGAGTCCAGCCTCGCTCTGCCAATGCGGTCGGCGTGATGTCCGCTGCCTTGAAGCGCCCCAGGGTGCCCCCTTTGAGTGATTGGGCCAGATCCATCTGGCCGAACATGCCGCGTGGCGTATGACATTCGGCGCAGTGCCCCATCACATCTGTCAGATAGCGCCCCCGCACCCATAATTCGGAGTCCCCTGAAGAGACAGCCGGCAGCGGATCCTTGTTCTGAAACAGCAGGTTCCAGCCGATCATCAGAAAGCGTTGATTAAACGGAAACGGCAGGTCATTCTGGGGCGTTGGCACCTCGATGGCCGGTCTGGTCATCAGATAGGCATAGATATCATCCAGGTCCTGATCACTCATCATGTAATAAGAGTTGTACGGCATCGCCGGATACAGATGCCGCCCGCCAGGCGTTATACCTTCCCTGACTGCGCGGTAAAAGTCTTCCCGGGTCCAGCGACCAATACCATAGTCGGCCGAGGGCGTGATGTTGCTCCCATGCACGGTCCCAAAGGGTGTTTCCATGGGAAAGCCGCCGGCAAACAGGCCACCGCCTTCAACGGTATGACAGGCGGCGCAGTCTGCCGCCCTGGCAGCATAGCGTCCGCGCTCGATCTGTTCATCCGTGGCCGAAACCTTCTGAACGGGGTTATCATTACTGCGATTTTCACGCCACCACAAGATCGCAACAATTATCAGCAACACAACTGCAATCAGAAACAGGGCCGGAAGATAGCGTCTTTTAGCCATTATTTGTCTCCCTGATCAGGCCTGGCGTCTTAAGGACCAGGTCACGCACCGCTTCATAGTAGCGGACATAGCCCGTGCAACGACATATGTGATTATTCATTGCCTTGAGGATCGCGTTTTCCAGCTCATCCCTGGCAATGGGGTTGCGCTTGAGCCCTTCAATGAACACCGTCGCGGCGTTCACAAACCCTGGCGTGCAGTAGCCACACTGGAAGCTGTAGTGATCCATAAAGGCCTGTTGCACGGGCGACGGGACTTCTTCGCCCTGGTCATTGAGCGCAGCATGCCCTTCCACGGTACGGATCGCCTTGCCATCGAAATAATGGGCTCCGGTGATACAGGTTCGCGTCTCCTGGCTACTGCCGTCGGGCTGGTCTTCAATAACGACGCAGGCATGACAAACACCCTGACCACACCCAAGACGTGAGCCAGTCAGGTTCACGTATTCATGCAGGAAGTCGATCATCATCATGCCTTCGGCAATATCGAGCGGACCCTGTTTCTTTCCGTTGATGGTCAACGTAATCGGTCTGGTGGTGATTTTCATTGAAAGACCCCTTTGATGTTTTCAGCGCGGACCGGCAGATGGCGAAAATAATGTCCGCTGGCATGTGCAATCGCATTGATTACAGCAGCAACCACCGGGATCATCACGACTTCGGCCATGCCCTTGGGCGGATCGGTCTCGGACAAGGGGGGAAGAATATCGCCCGTCTGCTGCCATACGGCAACATCGCTTGCTCGTGGCACTTGATAGCGATTGAAATTCCAGGTGCCGTCGCCAGGTCCGTCTTCATACAAAGGCAGATATTCGTGCAGCGCGTGCCCGATACCCATGGCGATGCCGCCCTGCAATTGGCCAGACACCAACTCTGGCACGATCAGATTGCCGCACTCCATGAAAGAGTGATGATTCAGAATCTCGACCTTGCCCGTCCCCGTATCAACTGACAGCTCTACCAATGTACCAACGGCACTGTAGTAGGTCACTGCTGCGTTGTTGCGTTGCATCGGAGGATAGTAGACACGGTCGCGGGCAATCGCCTGGTAAGCACTCTCGCTGCCCGTGCGCAGCGCCAGTCCGTCAACAGGCAGACGCAGCGGGCTGGCATTCACCGTAAAGTCAGCTTGGGCCCACTGCCAGCGGTTGAAACTGTGCACAACCACCCCGGTGACCAGGCCCATCTCATGCGCCTTTTTCGCCAATGTGGCAAAGGGCAGGATTTGCATGCCCGCGGCAGTGAGTCCGCCGGGGACCCAACGTGCATCTTCCCTGCGAACAACCAGCGGGGCAGCCTGGCCACCTCCTATGCCGGACTTCCAGACCGCCAGTGCGGCAGGCCACAGGCTCTGCTCGAAAAGCAGTCGCGATGCTTCCCTGGTGGTATGCGAGAAATAGAACGCTGAATTGCTGGCACTGGACGGAGAACAGTATGACGGCGTCCAGAAGGGATCGGCAGATAGTCTGTCCTGGTCCTCCTGCGGCATCATATAAGGATCTGCCGTTGCGACCATGGGCAGCATGTCCCAGTCCGTGACCGAAAAGTGTGATTCATCAGCCGGCTTACCCATCCATTGGGCACAGACGACTGCCTGCGAGGTGGTCATGCCGGTACCCATTTCCGCACCGCTGTGGTGGAGCACCAGCCGGCCGTCGGCCGAGAACTCCACCCGCGCAAATGAGGTCTCGGCGCCCGTGCCGAAGTCTTTCTGCACACAGGCAAAGCCAACGCCATAGCGTTTGCCAGGGTGTTTTGTTTCAAATTCGGTCTTGCGTTTGTTTCGAGCCGTCCAGATGTCGTGCTTTGCCGCCAGCTCCAGAATTTCATCGGCACGGACGGCGCCCGCCGGAATCGCGCCCTGCGTGTTTTTCATGCCGGACTTGAGCACATTGCGTTTGCGAAAATCGATGGGGTCCAGATTGAGTCTGGCCGCCATTTCATCCATCATCATTTCTGTCGCAGCCATACTCTGCAATGTACCGTAGCCTCGGGCAGAACCGGCGTCAACGGCGCGCGTGGCCACACCCACGGCGGCAAAGTCGCTTTTGGGAAGATAGTAAATGGATTGGGCTGCAGTTGCCGCCACCATCACGACAGACGGCGTGAAATTGCGCCGCCCTCCGCCGTTGCCGGTCATATACCCGCGAAAAATATCAATTTTCCCGGTTTCCTTGTTTACCGTCATCGAATATGAAATATCGAATGCGTGACGTTTGATCGACGTCTGAAACTGTTCATACCGGTCATTGGCCAGGCGTACCGGATGACCATCACCATATATGGCCACCATGGTGCCGACAAAAGGAAAACTGCTGTGATCCTTTGAGCCGTATCCCACGGTATAACAGGGGTGCAGGACCAACCGCCTGATCGGCGTATTCATTTTGGCAAGCATTTTGGGGATTTCTTCGGCCAGCTCCGGGGGCGACTGCGTCGGAATAACCATATGCAGTGTCTGGCTGGCCTGGTCAAACCAGCCATTGGTGTTATCGGCCTCCATGGCAGCAGTATCGATCGATTGCGAGAAATAGTCTGCCGACAGCACTTCGATTTCGTCTGTTGGATTCTTTATTTCACTGTCCATCTGCTGCGCGTGGTACATCCCCTCTTCGTCCAGCTTGCCACCTTCACGTCCTTGCGGCCAGACTGGCAGCCGCTTGCGCAGGCCGGCCGGAAAAATGGGCATGTCCTTCAAGCTGGAAAAAGTATCTTCATCATAGGGCGAAGCGCCGCCGACACGGACAAACCGGAACGTGCCCCAGGGGTCGCGCTCCAGCGGGCCGGTTTGCCGGCCATAGCGAATGGCATCCGCATGAAATTGAACGGCATTTTTGGCAAAGCGGAATCGGGCAAAATCGTGATAGATCAGCACCGCCACAGCCTGTCCCAGATAGGCTGGCGTCTTGCCGACCGGCAGCAGCATGTCGTCTCCGTAAAACTCAGGGAACGCAAGGCCGTCGCGGGCCAGGTCCTCGGCCGTCACAAGGCGATCAGGCTTGAACTCGTCCCCGAGACGGGACAGGTCAATACCTTCAAAAATACGGTCGGCCAAGGTGGTGCGAAGAATGAAGGCATGCGCCTGTTTTTGCGGCCAGTGTGGCATATCCGCGGCGCGAATGTCGTAGGCAAAGACCTTTTTACCCAGCGCCTTGGACTGGGCGTCAATGCGGTGACGGATTCTTTTTGTATTGGAATCCCAGATCGGGGCGTCCAGGATTTTCTCTTCGAACAGTGCATTGTATGCGTTGCTGTTGAGCGGCGCCAGATACACGGTAATACCTGCAACCACAGTTTTCTTCAGAAAAAATCGTCTTGACCGATTAAGCTGACTCATAGATTTGCCTTTCCAATGATTGAAGCGTGCTTTTGAACCAGTTGAAATATTGCAGCGCCCGCTAGTTTTGCCATTACACTGCACATGATGACAAACCCGTAATTGTTTTTATCGATTCTATCCGATCGACTGAATGTAGTATATTGATCCTGTTCTCAGTTGAACTGTTCTGGGAGCTACGTTATCACAATATTACGGAGACAACACCTATGAAATTCGCTCCTATGCGTATTATCAATGCGCTCGGCATGAGCGTTGCACTGGCTTTTTCAGCCAGCGCGCTGGCCGCCGACAAACCCATTGTCATCAAATTTAGCCACGTCGTGGCCGCCAACACGCCCAAGGGACAGGGTGCCCAGAAGTTCAAAGAAGTGGCCGAAAAACTGCTACCAGGCAAAGTCCAGGTCCAGGTATTTCCCAATTCACAATTGTTTGGCGATGGCAAAGAACTGGAAGCCCTGCTGCTGGGCGATGTCCAGCTGATCGCCCCGTCACTGTCAAAATTTGACCGTTACACCAAAAAGGTCCAGCTGTTTGACTTGCCGTTCCTGTTCGACGACATGGCTGCCGTAGATCGCTTCCAGCAGAGCGACAAAGGCAAAGAGTTGCTGGACTCCATGAAGGATCGTGGGCTACAAGGGCTTGCGTACTGGCATAACGGCATGAAAGAGCTGTCCACCAACAAGGCGCAACTGCAGCGTCCCGACGACGTCAAAGGGTTGAAGTTCCGCATCCAGGCATCCGACGTGCTTGAGGCGCAGTTCCGGGCACTGGGCGCCAATCCTCAGAAACTGGCTTTCAGCGAGGTATACCAGGCGTTGCAAACCGGCGTGGTTGATGGTCAGGAAAACACCTGGTCCAACATCTACTCGCAAAAGTTTCATGAAGTGCAGAAAACTATTGCCGAGACTAACCACGGCGTGATCGACTACATGGTCGTCACCAACGCAAAATGGTGGGATGGCCTGCCCGAAGATATTCGTGCCGGTCTGGAAAAAGCCATGGCTGAGGCGACCACATTTGCCAATGGCAAGGCTGCCGAGCTGAACGAACAGGACAAGCAGCGCATCATTGATGCCAAAAAAGCCCAGGTGGTACAACTGTCCAAGGAAGACGTAGCCGTCTGGCGCACAGCCATGGAACCGGTATGGAAGAAATTTGAAGCCGATATTGGTGCCGATCTGATCAAGGCGGCCCAGGAAGCCAATCAGTAAATTGTATTTTCTTTTACGCTGACCGCTTGCCCGCCCGACATTCGGGCTGGCAGTGGTTGCATGGATAATTGTATGACCGACAGGCTTTTACGGGTTCAAAAAGGAGTATCACAAATGAACGCTAACTGGTTTCATCGGCTTGAGGAAGGACTGATCGCCTTTCTGCTGGCCGCCATGACGCTGATTACCTTCGCTCAGGTCATAGCGCGCTACGTATTCAACTACAGTTTTACCTGGGCGCTTGAACTGGCTATGTTCATCTTCGGTGGACTGATCTTTCTGGGCCTGTCCTATGGCGTGCGGATCAAGGCGCACATTGGGGTCGATGCGCTGGTCAAGGCCCTGCCTAAAAAGGCCGCACGCGTCACCGGCATTGCGGCCTGCGTACTGTGCCTGATCTATACCGTGATCGTGTTCTACGGCGCCTGGATTTACGTGGACAAAATGTACACCATCGGCATTCTTGCCCAGGATATGCCCGTTCCTCAGTGGATCCCGCGACTGGTGTTGCCGGTAGGTTTCGCACTTTTATTCATACGTTTTGCTGAAATTCTGCTCGAGATGCTGCGGGGTCGCCGCGCCCAGCTACTTGGCGATGAAGCCGAGGAAGCGCTCAAGCACGCAAGTGATGACACCTCTATGATCGACCAGGAGGTCAAATGACTACCGTCGCTCTATTCATCATGCTGTTCGTGTTCATGTTCATGGGCACGCCGGTTGCGGTTGCATTGGGTCTGTCCTCACTGCTGACCATCCTGTTCTTCGGCACAGATTCCCTGGCCTCGCTGTCGCTTAAAATGTACGAGACGTCCGAACACTTTACGCTCATGGCTATCCCGTTCTTCGTATTGGCAGGCGCATTCATGACAACCGGCGGCGTAGCCAAGCGCATGATCCGCTTTGCGGTCGCTACGGTCGGGCATTTCCATGGCGGCCTGGCTATCGCATCTGTCATGGCCTGCTGCCTTTTTGCGGCGGTCTCCGGCTCTTCCCCAGCCACCGTGGTTGCGGTGGGCTCTATTGTGATTGCCGGCATGGTTCGCTCTGGTTATCCAAAACCCTTCGCCGCAGGCGTGGTGTGCAATGCCGGCACACTGGGCATTCTGATTCCGCCCTCTATTGTGCTGGTGGTTTACGGGGCCGCAACCGAAACGTCGGTCGGCGCGCTTTTTATGGCAGGCGTGATACCGGGCATTGCATTGGGCATATTGCTCATGACAGCAATCTACATTGTGGCCAGAATCAAGAACTATCCCCGTCAGCCCCGGGCAAGCGTCAGTGAAGTGCTCGCAGCAGGCCGTGATTCGTTCTGGGGGCTGGCGTTGGTGTTCATTATTCTGGGCGGTATCTACGGCGGTGTATTTACGCCAACCGAGGCCGCCGCCGTTTCTGCAGTTTATGCGTTCCTGGTGGCCGTCTTTGTTTATCGCGACATCGGATTGCGTCAGGTTCCCAAAGTCCTTATTGATGCAGCCAAAGTCACGATCATGCTGATGTTCATTATTGTGAATGCATTGTTGTTTGCCCATGTGCTGACCACAGAACGTATCCCGCAGATCATCGCGGAACAGATCATTGCGTGGGACATGCAAGCATGGCAATTTCTGATTGTCGTCAATATTCTGCTACTGGTTGCCGGCATGTTCATGGAACCTACTGGCATTATTCTGATTCTCGCTCCAATCCTGTTTCCGATTGCCACGCAGCTTGGTATTGATCCGGTTCACCTGGGCATCATCATGGTCGTCAACCTGGAAATTGGGATGGTCACCCCTCCGATCGGGTTGAATCTTTTCGTTACCGCAGGGATCACCAAGATGTCTATTGGTCAGGTCATGCGGGCCGCCTCGCCTTGGCTGATCCTGTTACTGGGGTTTCTGGCTATCGTTACCTATGTTCCTGCCATTTCCTTGTGGCTGCCGCAGCTATTGGGATAGCGAAATATTGATGAAGTAACGAAATACTGATCTGCCGTTTCCGTTAAAAAGACAGGCGCACCGCCTGTCTTTTTTTCGCTACCGTTATCACTATGTCAATTGGAAAGTGTATGCTATCGGCATGGATTCTCTGACTGCTGCTTGCGCACGTATGTTGGCTGCTGGCGATGTGCTCAATGCCCTGAAGCTGGTTGCGCTGCGCGATGATCCGCCCGCACTCGCCTTGCGTGGCGTTGCCATGGCACGCCTGGGCGACTATGCGCGAGCCCGCGAGCTGCTCGAACAGGCGGCCCGTAAGTTCGGTGCCCATGAACCGGTGCAACGAGCACGCTGCATCGTTGCCTGCGCGGAAGTGGCCTTGGCCATGCGCCAGCTCGATAACCCGCTGCAAGCGCTTACCGCTGCGCTGACCACCCTGCAGGCGCGCAATGACCATGCCAACGCCCTGCAGGCCAGGCTTATCATGGCGCGCCGCTTTCTGTTGCTCGGCCGCCTTCAGGACGCATCGGCAACCGTCTGCGATCTTGATACGAACGGCGTACCCGCCTCTTTAGCAGCTGTGGCCGAACTGGTTCAGGCCGAGCTTGCACTGCGTTCATTGCATATGGAACGCGCGCATACCGCGTTGCGCCGGGCGCAGGCAGCGGCCGACCAGGCGAGTATTCCTGCGCTTCAGGCCGAAGTAACAGCAATGCAAAAAATCCTTCTGCGTCCGGCCGCGCGCCTGCTCACAGCCCATGATGACAAGCCGTTAACGCTTGCAGAGGTTGCCACCCTGTTCTCATCGACGACACTGGTGGTCGATGGTTGCCGCCGTGGCATCAGCGTTGATGGTACATGGCTACCACTGGCACGGCGGCCCATTCTGTTTGAACTGATTCGTGCGCTTGCCAGCGCCTGGCCTGGTGATGTTTCGCGACAATCGTTGATCGCAGCGGTCTTTCGACTACGCCATCCCGATGAATCACATCGTGCACGATTGCGGGTAGAAATGGGGCGACTGCGCAAGCTGGTCAGCCCGATAGCGCAGATCGAAGCAACCCCCAACGGATATGCGCTGGTGCCGTTGGACAACCGAAGCACAGTCGTGCTGGCTCCACCCATTGACAGTGATGCAGCGGCATTGTTGGCGCTGCTGGCCGATGGTGCGCCCTGGTCCACCTCTGCTCTTGCGCTGGCATTAGGCGCCAGCCAGCGCACAGTACAGCGGGCACTGGCCGACCTTCAAACCAGCGGCCAGGTCCATGCAGTGGGAAAATCCCGTGTACGACGCTGGGTATCCTCGTCTCTGGCCGGTTTCACGACAATATTGTTACTCCCCTCTGTTCTCGCGTTGAAATAGAATGTCCTTAACGTACCACTTTGCGGTACGGAAACGGGAGACAGACATGAAGCAATCAGCAAACACAGACATAGCCGCGGCAACCTCCAGCCTCGCGCAAATCGTGCAGGAATATGGGCCCTTTGCAGATGCCGATACCATTCACGGCGTGACCTTTGACGGACACCACGTCTGGGCCGCCACCGGATCCAGCCTGCTTGAGTTCGATCCGGCGCAGCACCAGATCACACGCAAACTGGCGTGCACCTGCGATGCAGGCACGGCATTTGACGGCACCTATCTATATCAGATAACCGGCGAGCATATCAACAAAATTGATCCGACCGACGGCAACGTACTGGCGACAATCCCGGCGCCTGGTCACGGCAATGATTCCGGCCTGGCATGGGCCGAGGGCAGTCTGTGGGTAGGTCAGTATCGCAATCGCACTATCGTTCAGATCAACCCTGAAACCGGCGCCGTCATCCGCACCATCGTGTCCGATCGTTTCGTCACCGGCGTGACCTGGGTCGACAGCGAGCTCTGGCACGGCACATGGGAGGCAGATGAAAGCGACATACGCCGAATTGATCCCGACAGTGGCGCAGTGCTGGAGCAACTGGTCATGCCGGCAGGTACCGGCGTCAGCGGGCTTGAGTCTGACGGCGCCGATCTTTTCTACTGCGGAGGCGGCGCCAGCGGAAAAGTGCGCGCCGTACGACGCCCAAAATAATTGCATTATCCAGAATGACTCGACGAGTCAGGGAGCACATAATGAATATGTCATATTCAGAAACTACAGCCGATCGCCATGCGGTGGTCACTCATGATGAATGGGTCGCCGCCCGCAAGCAATTGCTGGCGCGTGAGCGGGAGCTGACTCACCTGCGTGACCGTATCGCAAGCGATCGCCGCGCCTTGCCATGGGAACAGGTCGATAAGAATTACCTTTTCGATACGCCCGATGGGCCAAGAACATTGTCTGCCCTGTTTGGCAACCACCGTCAATTGATCGTGCAGCATTTCATGTTCGGGCCAGACTGGGAGCAGGGTTGTAAAAGCTGTTCCTACATGGCCGATCACACCGACGGCATGACAGTGCATCTGGCGCAACGCGATACCGCATTCGTGGCCGTCTCACGCGCGTCGCTGGCGACAATTGAACGCTTCCGCCAGCGGATGGGATGGCAGTTTAACTGGGTCTCGTCCAACGATACTGATTTCAACTACGATTACGGCGTCAGTTTCCTGCCCGAACAACACACTACTGGGAAAGTTCACTACAACTACTGCGACCAGTATTTCCCGCAAGCAGAGGCCCCCGGTATCAGCGTATTTTATAAAGATGACAACAATAATATTTTTCATACCTATTCCACATACAGCCGGGGCGTGGAAGTGATGATGGGCGCCTACAGCCTGATGGATCTGACTCCCATCGGCAGAAACGAGCGCGATGTGCCCAACAAAATGGAATGGGTTCGCCACCATGACCGCTACGACGTATCCGAAACGGGCACGGCGTCATGCTGTCACAGAGCGACATGAGTCAAAGCAGGAGGCGGATATGCAAGACCTTTGGCCATGGCTGGCAGTCGCCGGGGCGGGCGCGCTGCATGGTGTAAATCCGGCCTCCGGCTGGCTCTTTGCCGCAGCGCTGGCCTGCCATGACAAGAAGCAGGCAATACGTGCCTTGATCCCGATTGCAATCGGTCATATGGTCTCGCTAGGATTGGTGGCGACCACGGTTGTGTACGGGCTGCTCATGCACCGCGTCGTACTGGCGATTGTGGTCGGCCTGTTGCTTGTAGCCGGCGGCATACATTGCATTGGCAGAAAAGCGCTGCCAATGCTGGCGACACCGTCAAGCCACGCAGGGCTGGCGCTCTGGTCACTTATTGTGTCAACCGTACATGGTACGGGGTTGATGCTGGTGCCGGCCTTTATTCCGCTTTGCATCACAGGATCGCCCGCTGGCCAAATCACTGCCAGCGGCTCTATCCTGCTCGCATTCGCCGTTACAGGCATACATATGACGGCAATGCTGATTACCACAGGTGTCATGGCTATCCATGGCCGCAAAGGGTTGCAAGCAGGCGCGACCCTATGGCGCAAATATCGGTACTTCCGGCTGACGCCATAGCTGCGTAGCCATCAGGCTATTATGCCATCGCCGTGCGCTTGCGATCGATTGCGTTTTCGTTGATTGGCAGGTTCATCAGCGTTGCAAACACGCTCAGGGCGATGGCAAGATACCAGACCACGTCATAACTGCCATAGATGTCATACAGCTTGCCGCCCAGCCACACGCCAAGGAACGAGCCTATCTGGTGACTGAAAAAGACAAAGCCGCCCAGCATGGAAAAGTGTCGAACGCCAAAGATCTGGGCAATGATCGCATTAGTGGCGGGCACCGTAGACAGCCACAGGAACCCCATGACGGCAGAGAAAATATAAACACTGGTCGCTGAAATGGGCGCAACCAGAAACAGGATGATGGCCACCCCGCGCGCCGAGTAGATAAAGGCCAGCAAATAACGCTTGGGCCACACCTGACCAAGAGAGCCCACCAGATACGTGCCGAACACATTGAACAGGCCGATCAGCGCCAGTGCATAGCTGGCCACTTCGGCGCTCAGCCCTTCATCTTTCAGGTAGCTAGGCATGTGAACGCCAATGAAGACCACCTGAAAACCACAAACGAAATAACCCAGCACCAGCAGACGGAAACTTGGATAGGCAAATGCTTCACGGATGGCCTGGATAATGCCCTGTTGGCTAGCCATGGGGGATGCCGGCGACTGTCCCGCGGCGGTGACATCCATATTTTTTTCACGCAGCCCGAAAGCCAGCGGCACGATCATCAGCACCGCACAGCTTAGAACGACCAGCGCTTGTTGCCAGCCGAAGGAATTGATGAGTATGTTCTCTGTCGGCAGCATCAGGAACTGACCGAAAGAGCCTGCTGCCGCTGCCACGCCCATGGCCCACGAGCGGCGACTGACGGGAATATTACGCCCGATGACCCCGAAGATAACCGCATAGGTCGTGCCGGCTTGCGCCATTCCAAGCAGAACACCAGTGGTCAGCGTAAACGTAAGCGGTGAAGTGGTGTAGGCCATCCCCAGCAGACCCAGCGCATACAGAATGGCACCTGCAATAATGACTTTAAATGCCCCGAAGCGATCCGCCAGCATGCCGGCAAACACACCCGTGATTCCCCAAACCAGGTTCTGAATGGCGATGGCAAATGAAAAGGTCTCGCGCCCCCAGTCATTAGCCTGGATGACAGGCTGCATCCAGAGACCGAAGCCGTGCCGCACGCCCATGGAGAAGGTGACGATCATGCCCCCGCAGATTAGAATTTGCCATGCAGAAAGCGGTCGGGTTTGCGCGGGAGCCGAAGACATAATGTGCCTGTTGCCAGAGTTTTCAGTGAAATAGATTATATACACAATCTATTGGTGGGTTCAATGAATATCATCATATCAGCAGACCTCGCCCCATTTGATGTAATTTGTGTATGTTTTGCAGCACAGTACACCCGTTTGCAGTTTTATAAATAGCGGCTTCATGTAATCTATTACAATGTTGCCAAGTCGAGCGTATTGATCACTACCATGCCAGAGCCAGCCTGGCGAGTGAGGCGACTCCTTCGCATGCTGGTGGCATAAGAGGTGTGGTGGCGCAATCATGCCGCATCATTTCGTTTGTATTTAAGAGGAACTGTTATGGGCCGGTCTTCCAGGCAACAAGCCGAACAAAATCGCGCCGAAATTCTCAAGGCAGCCAGCGGGCTATTTCGTGAGCGCGGCGTGGACAATGTATCCATTGCAGATGTCATGACTGCGGTCGGCCTGACCGCAGGCGGCTTCTACCGGCACTTTGCATCAAAAGAGGCGCTGGTCAACGAGGTGTTATCCACCGTGTTTGCACAGTCCTCCGAAAGATGGAAACAAACCTGCGATACCAACCGGGAAGCAGAACACGGTGGCCTGCAGGTGCTGATCCAGCAGTATTTCAGAAAAAAACAGGCGGGCCAAACCTGCCCCATTCTTGCCTTTGCACCGCATGTCAGCCACGAGACGACGGGCGCCGAGACGGTCGGCCTGTACGGCTCGCACACAGAAGCGTTGTATCGGCACTTCCGTGCAGCAGCCCTGCAATCGACGCCTCCGGATGGGAAAGCGGCCATGTCCGAACAGGATATTCTGGTGCTATTTGCGGCCATGGTCGGAACGGGCTTTCTTGCACAATCGGTGAACGATCAGGCATGGATTGAGTCGCTCAAAGCGGCCGTGATTGCCAGCACCGGCCTGCCCGATTCGGAAAAATCGCAAGCGACGTAGCACACAATCAATCCAGTCATGCCCTGCCGGGCCGCCACTTATGGTCGCAACGCTATGACGCTTCATCCGGTTCAGCGCGTCCGGCTCCGGTTTTGATGTCCGCTTGCCATAATGATTGGCGCAAGCCAGTGTTGGAAACGCCGGAAAACAATCCCACCACCAGCGCACAGGCCGAACCGCCAATCACCAACGCGCGGCCCCGAGGCCACAAACTGGCCAGAGAACCAGCCCGCAACCCGCCCTGGGCAGGCCCCAGGTAGTCCTGCAAAAGCCACAAGCCGGAAAAAAGAGGGTGATACCCGCAAGATGATGGCAGAGCACCACTACCACACAAAATTGAGAATGACTCTTATTTAATAATTATTATCCGCGCTAAAAACTGACTGCCTGAAAAACCGGGGATTGACTGCCGTTTGCAGGCAGCTCGCAGCACAGTCATCCATATGATTCATATCCCCGGGCTGGACTTGTGGTCGCAATTCCTATACACTACCCGGTGTATTACAGTTGACATAATGAATTTTGACTGTAATTGTCTGCATATACGCAACAGCAGGTATTAGAACCATGCCAACGCCCCATACGGCTCGTTGCTGCAGAAACGACCCATAAGGTTTATTCCAGGGGAAACGCCCCCGTCATCAGGCTGCCTCGCAGCCCGGCATTTGCCGAACAACAACCCAGTCTTTGACTGCGGAACAACCCGGCTGGTCCATTTGACCGCCAGCGCATGCCCTGTCCAACGGCCAGGGCTGACCACGACAATAGCAAGGTCGACCTGACAGGCAACGCTATCGGCTATTACAGTCCGCAGCGAATGCATTGTCATTGGCATTTCGATGTCTGTCCAATCCGTCAGCGATTGCAATTGTGGTCACATGCGCTCGATTCAACAGAGGCACCTTATGTGTGTTTCTTTTAACCCTTGCGTCCGGATGCGCGAACTTCGGACCAGGGGACAGCTGCGTCCATGTCATTGCGCAGCCTTAACCAGGACGATAGAACGTATATGCAAGAACAAACCGCCTTTTACCAACTGTCTGGCACCACCGCCTTGCTTTTGCTGGTCGGATTTTATGGCCTGACCTTTCTGATGTCGCTCATGATTGGCAAGAAAAAAGAAAACGTCGACAGCTACATGGTGTCGAACAATGCTGTAGGCTTCGGCCTTGCCGCTGCCAGTATGATTGCCACATGGATCTGGGCTGCCTCCTTTTACGCCAGCGCAACCTCAGGCTACAAATATGGTCTATCCGGACCAATCCACTATGGGTTTTGGGGAGCGCTGATGATTCTGTTCATCTATCCCTACGGGCGCCGCTTTCGTGCACTGGCCCCTAAAGCGCACACCCTGGCAGAAGTCATGCACGCTCGTCATGGAACATCCAGCCAGTTGATCATGGCCATTTCCAACCTGCTAGGCAGCTGTATCAGCCTGATGGTGAACTTTACCGCTGCAGGCGCACTGGTTTCCGTGCTCAGTCCGCTCTCCTTCATCCAGGGCGTGCTGATTGCCGGGCTGGGTGTGTTGTCCTATACGCTATGGTCCGGATTCCGCGCCTCGGTCATGACCGATTTTGCCCAACTGGTGGCAATGATTCTGGCGGCCATCGTCATCATTCCGTTGATATTCTTTAACGCCGGCGGCACCGACATGCTCGCGGCCAATTGGAGCAACCTGTCCTCGGAACAGTCCGATTTCTTTTCGACCAAAGCGATTCTGGAACAGGGGGCGCCTTATTTCGTGGCTGTGCTTGCCTATGCCATTGGCAACCAGACGATCGCGCAGCGCCTGTTTGCCGTTCGTGAAGACCTGATCAAATCGACCTTCCTGACCGCCACGATTGGTTACGGTGCAGTGGTCATCGGGCTGGGCATGCTGGGTATGCTTGCCCTGTTCGTAGGCCTGACGCCTGCAGATGGCGATATGAACAATATCATTCCACAAATGGCCTCCACTTACCTGCCCCCATTTGGCATTGCGCTGTTTTTCCTTCTGGTGGTGGGCTCCCTGTCCTCGACCGCAGACTCCGATCTATCTGCCTTGTCGTCCATTATGATGACCGATATTTACGGCAAAAACATGGCGCGCGGCAAGCCTGATCCGAAGCGGATGTTGTGGTGGGGTCGGGCGACCATGATCGTTGCTACCATGATCGGCGTGGTGTTTGCCAGTCTGCGTCTTGATATTCTGGTTATGCTGGTATTTGTCGGCGCACTGTGGGGAGCGATCGTGTTCCCGGTCATTGTAAGTTTTTACTGGGACAGGATAACGAACAAAGCCTTCACGACATCCGTAATATGCGCCGTCGCCCTGTTTGCTGTGGCACGCTTTGAGCTACTTCCGCTGGAGGGCGTGATCGCCGTGTTCTTTGAGTTGTGCGCCTCTATGGGTGCCGGTGTTGTCCTGGGTCTGATGGCGTTCGCTTTTTTTAACCGCAAGATTGCCATCTTTGTTGCCATAGCAACTGTGATCATCGCCGTTCCCAATGCAGTGGGCTTCCTGCGCGACTATCCGGTATTGCTTAGCTCGCTCACCTCCTATGGCATTAGTGCATTGGTATGCATCGCCATGAGCTGGAACAACAGTGAACGCTTCGATTTTGCCTTGCTTGCCGAACGCGTTACGTCATTCCAAAGAAATGCTGACACTGACAAAGAAACATCAACAGACGCAGACGGCGATGTAGCGCCTGCACGCGCCTGAAGGAGAGATCAATTATGAATGAATTACTACTTACCACATATATTTTTATCTGGCCGGTTATTTCGGCTGTCATTCTATTGGTGCTGGTTGTTGCGCTGGTACGCGATCTGCGTCATGCCAACAAAAGCGACCGTGAAATGATTTAACAAATCCACACCGAGGCTCGCCTGGCAGGCCATAGCTGGTGCAGTGGATATGTGCACGGGCGTCTAGTCGACAAACGACGCGGATACCCGCATTTTTAAGCACCTTAAAAAGACTGGAGACAGGCGATGCCTGTCTTTTTCTCGAAACGCTCCTTTTTATCTGGTTCGCTCCTCTGCGACAAGGCCTGCCGCTGCGGCTAACTGGTGTACATCGTCTATGCCAAATGCAAAAGGATTGCGATCATATGACACATTTGACGTACTCCCGTGGCTGTTGATCAGCGCCGTTCCTCACTGCCAGCACTCGCCTGTTTGCTAATGATAATTATTCGCATTTTATATTTCCATATACTTTCTACGGTTTATCCCGTTACGGTAAAAGGTCCGATATAATTTAGCCATCATTGGGGAGTAGCCGCTCATTTTCCTGAGGTTTACGTCAACATACTTGATGCGTGCATCATGGCGTAGACAGCGATATCGCTTGGCAAGACCTTTGATCACTTTTTTTCGTTATGGCCGGAGAAAAAAGGTGATCATTCGTCTATTGTCCGGTCGCGGTATTGATTCATGCAAACCCTTCTGCTTTCCACCGGCGTGGTTACGCTGGCCGAAATCGGCGATAAAACGCAACTACTTGCCTTCATTCTGGCAACCCGGTTCAAAAAACCCATCCCTATTATTCTTGGCATTCTGTGTGCCACCATCGTCAATCACGCACTGGCCGGTGCAGTGGGCGCCTGGATTACCACTGCCATCAGCCCGCAAGCACTGCGCTGGATTCTGGGCATTTCTTTTATTGCCATGGCTGCATGGACCATGATTCCCGATAAAATAGACGAGGAAGAAGCGCCGCTGGGCAGAAAATTCGGCGTATTTGGTGCGACCCTGATAACCTTTTTCCTGGCAGAAATGGGCGATAAAACACAATTGGCCACAGTCGCCCTGGCGGCCAAAAGCGCATTTCCGATTGAAGTGGTCATCGGCACAACCCTGGGCATGATGATTGCAGACGTACCCGCGGTAATCCTGGGCAAACAGCTGGGCCAGCGCGTATCCATGAAGCTGGTACACACAATCGCGGCCTGTATTTTCCTGGTGCTGGGCATTGCTACCCTGCTTGGCGCCGGGTCTGGCTGGGGGTTCTGACTCTGTTGCTCAAGCGCCATGTTTTACGCTATATGCAGTGGATGATAAGATTGTGTCGCACCTGTCGTGACAAGGCGCAAGCACGAATCAGATTAACCGGACTCGTGCTTGCCTGAATTTTATTTGCAATAGCGTCTCGTCAGGCGACGTATCTAACCAAACATGAAAAGACAGGAGTGCAGTCATGGCCAGTTCGAGAAAATCCACAACGGCTGCCCCCAAACCCAAAGCTCGGGCGGCACGCAAAGAAGAGCCCGACAACAGTACCGCGGCAAAGTCGGCACCAGAACACGTTGTTTTGCTTTCCGGCGGCAACCCCCAGATTCCCAAAGGATATGGCGATGCACCCGTGCAGGCATATATAAAGGCCATGCCCGGCTGGAAAAACGAGACCGGACGCCGACTTGATGCCCTTATCGAACACATCGTACCGAGCGTAAACAAAGCCGTGAAATGGAACTCGCCCTTTTATGGTGTCAACGACGATGGGTGGTTTCTGAGCCTGCATTGCTTTACGAAATATATCAAGATCACTTTTTTCCGCGGCACCTCGTTGCGGCCGATCCCGCCAGGAGAGTCCAAGCATAAGGAAGTGCGCTATCTGGATATTCGGGAAGGCGAATTTGATGAGCAGCAAATCAGCGACTGGATCCGGCAGGCCAGCCAACTGCCGGGAGAAAAGCTGTAGCCGCAAGGGTCAAAGCGCGCGTTCAAATCCCTCTCCATCTACTGGAATCGGACGTCGCCCGGACATTAATTTGAAGAACTCAAGCGGCGTGGCGTGAGCACCTTTCCCGGACGCAAAGCGCCTGTCTGTTTCCCATCCCAGACCCTGACACCATTTACCCAGACCGCCTCGATGCCTTTGCTGGCTCTGATCGGGTTTTCAAACGTCGCCATATCGGCGACACTATCCGGATCAAACATAATGAGGTCTGCAAAGTAACCTTCGCGTATCAGGCCTCGCTCATGCAATCCGTAATTTTCAGCGGCAAGACCTGTCATTCGGTGGATTGCCTCCTGAAGTGTCAGCAATTTGCGCTCCCGTACCATCGTGCGCAACACGTTGGTAAACGTTCCCCACTGCCTGGGGTGAGGATGTGAGTCAAAAGGAAGCCCATCGGATCCAACCATTGTCATCGGGAATTTGAAAATCCGACATACATCTTCTTCATCCATGAGAAAGTAGATAGCGCCTGCCGGACTCAGTCGCTCGAACGTCTCCTGCTCATCCAATTGCCACTCGTTCATGATTTGACTGAAGTCCATGCCGGCCACTTCCGGATGATTCTGACACCATGTAATCATGGTGCGACGCGAGATACGGACCCGATCCAGACGCAGCATTGTCGAGGTAGCAGGGTAAGGGTGACAATCAAGGCAAACGGGCTGCAGCTGCGCAGCCTCAGCGATCATTTTCAGGGTTTCGCGTGACCGTCCGTGATTTTTCTCACCTGCCAGTTTGTGATGCGAAAAAACGACTCGACAGTCAATCGCTCGTCCAATTTCCAGCGCCTCTTGCATCGCCATAACGATTTGATCCGCCTCGTCTCGCAAATGAGTTGCATATATGCCGCCGTGCTCTTTCATGGGCAAACACACATCGATAATTTCGTCTGTGGTTGCCGCCGCTGCTGGAGGATAAAAAGTACCGGTAGACACGCCGAATGCACCCGCTTGCAGGGCCTCTTTAAGCAATTGACGCATGGCCTGCCGCTCGGCAGGTGATGCAGCACACGATGTGTCGTTCATCACCCCAACCCGTAGCGTTGTATGACCTACCAACGGTATAACGTTAACGGCTGCTGGCGTAGCACGCAGCGCTTCAATCCAGGATTTGAACGAGGAAAAGCGAAAAAGATCCATCGGTCCCAGCAAGTCTAGCGGTTGTGGCACCGCCTTTCTGGCCAATGGCGCCAGACTGATGCCACAATTTCCCGTTACCACTGTAGTAATGCCTTGCGATACCTTTGGCAACATGTCGGGATGCGCCAATAAATACCCATCATCATGAGTGTGGGAATCGATAAAACCTGGTGCAATCATGTACCCGGTAGCATCAACTACCGACACATCCGAAGGATGCTGAAACTGCCCCAAGCAAACAATACGTTCACCATAGAGGCCAATGTCAGCTTCAAACGGCTCGTTTCCGCTTCCATCGATCAGTATTGCTCCCGCGATTACGGTGTCCATTTGCATTTGGTTTTCCTGCCTCTGGTGTTCCCGGCTCAATTGAGCTTCTCAATGCCAGCCGTCTCGATAATCTGGCGCCACTTTCTGGTTTCCAAATCAATAAGGCGGGTAAATTGCTCTGGAGAGCCTCCCACCGGCTCCGCGCCCAATAAGGCGAGCCCCTTTAGCACCTCGGGCGCACGAAGTGCATTGCCCAGTGCCTTATTCAATGTCTGAATAATTTCGCCTGGCGTGCCTTTTGGCGCAACTACTCCGCCCCAGGCAACTGTTTCATAGCCTTTGACACCTGCTTCATCCAAAGTAGGTACCTCTGGTAATAGTTCCAACCGCTTCAGACTACTGACCCCCAACGCCCGAACCTTACCGCTCTTGATCATCGGCATCGCCTCAGACGAGTTGGTGAACATAAAATCCAGTCGTCCGCCGACAAGATCCTGTAATGCTGCCGGCCCTCCCGTATAAGGAATAAACTGCACTTCAATCTTTGCCAGGCTTTTGAACAACTCGCCCCCCATATGCCCGGTTGTACCCACACCCGAGGCGCCATAAGATAACTTGTTTGGCGCCTTACGGGCTTTTTCTATTAAATCGGTAACGCTTTTTACCGAGGAATCCGCAGGTACAATCAATACGTTGTATAAGTTAAACAGATGTATAACGGGCGCAAAATCGGCTTGCACATCGTAGTTCAGCGTATTGAACAGAGAGCGGTTAACTGCCAGCGTATTGATATTGCCATAACCAATGGTATAGCCATCCGCTGCTGCACGCTTTAACTGAACCATGCCAATGCTGCCTGCAGCGCCAGGGCGGTTTTCAACGACAAACGTCGCATTCATCTGCTGCGAAACCTGGTTCATTACCAGCCGGGACAGTACGTCTGGCGATCCTCCCGCGGCAGAAGGCAAGACGAATGAAACGGGTTTTTGAGGCCACTGTCCCGTTTCGGCATGAGCAAACGCCATCAGGCAAGAGGATGCGGACAGCATGAGTAAGGCCAGCACCTGCGGGATAATTCGAAACATAACGGTCTCCTGTTTTCATTTTATGCAGTGTCGCCTAGATTAGCACCGACACATAACAACCCCCTTATCGAAAAATATTGCCAAGCTATAATCCGACGTTATCGATAAAGACTGGAAGCCTTATGGAAAATGACGATTTTTCTGACTATATGGGTGCAGATGCCGGTCATGCCCGACCACCGCTGAGTCTTCGGCAAATCGAGGTTTTTCGCACCATTATGGTCGCCGGCTCGATCAGTAATGCCGGCCGGGCACTGCACGTGTCCCAGCCTGCCATCAGCAGAGTCCTTGCTCTGACGGAAAGCAGACTTGGCTACCTGCTTTTTGAGCGGTCTCGCAATGGACTGCATCCGACCCCTGAGGCAAGACGTTTATACACGCAAGTAGAAGAGGTCTATAACACTGTGCAGCGAGTAAATAGTCTTGCTGCATCCCTGGGCAACGATGGGTCAGGGCAACTGAAAATTATCTCAAGCGCCACTTTTGGTCAGAAACTGATTCCGCAGGCGCTCGCATATTTCAGAGCCAGCAACCAAAGCGCCAACGTCGACCATCGAAATGTCACGTTCGATGAGCAGGTTGCCTATTTTCTGAGCGGACAGGCAGATATCGGCATTTCGATGAACGCATCGGATCATCCGCATTTGAGCTCAGTGAAAATTGGAGAGCAACCAATTGTCTGTATCGTTCCAAAAGACCATCCGCTTGCCAATCATGAGGTGATTGCGCCACATGATTTTACAAACGCTGCCTGGATAGGCTATCCGCAAAACACCCCACTGGCCAATGCACTATTGAACTTCTTTGGAGAACACGGCGCCAATTGTCCTGCAGCAATAGAGGTACGTTCCCCTGTCAGCGCCTACGCCTTCGTCCTCCAGGGACTGGGGCCTGCTCTCGTAGACCGCAGTTGCCTGCCCGGCGAGAACGAATCCATTATTATCAAACCGATATCGCCCGCAGCCACGATAGAAATTTGGGTGACCCGGTCCAATCTGAGTCCATTGCCCTTACTGGCTCGCCGCTTCGTTGCCGCTCTAAAAAAGACCTTGTCGCAGCAATAATGCCGATTCCGATATCAAATTTTGTCTGCAGCCCATAACCTTTGACTATCGACGTTGTCGCCTGCCCTTCTACACCACCTTGCACCAACGCCAATAGGGGAAAGACTCTCACCCAACCGGTGATTGCATTTAAACGATACGGACTGCCGACACACGCCCTATTTACGACAACCGCAATACGATGGCATGATTCACTTCATCATCTATAGTGGACGCATATATCTTGAAAGATCATCCTACTCGCACTCTTGGAATCGCCGTTGCCCAGCTTGGTGGCATAAACCTTGACGATACTCGTCAATCGGTCGTCAACCGCTTGATTGAAATGCTCAAAGAAGCACACGGGCGTGGTGCAAACCTGATTGTTTTCCCGGAGTTAGCATTAACCACTTTTTTCCCTCGATACTGGATGGACGAAAATGAAGCGCAAGCGCGTTTTTTTGAACAGAGCATGCCTAATCCGTCCGTACAACCTCTGTTTGATGAAGCCAGAAAACGCAAGATCGCATTTTATCTAGGTTATGCAGAGCTCACACCGGAAGGTACTCCCTACAATAGCGCGATACTGGTCAATGAAAAAGGGGAAATAGTTGGCAAATATAGAAAAATTCATTTGCCAGGGCACGATGATCACAAAATGGATGCTCCGTTTCAACATCTGGAAAAGAAATTCTTCCAGGTTGGAGACAAGACATTTGGCGTATGGGAGGCCATGGGCGCCAATATTGGCATGTGTTTGTGCAATGACCGCCGCTGGTCCGAAACCTGGCGCGTCATGGCTTTGCAAAACGCCGAGGTCATCGTGCTAGGGTATAACACGCCCTCGCAGAATATCCATTGGCCGGAACCGGTTCATCTGCGAATGCATCATCATTTGATTACACTGCAGGCCAGCGCATACCAGAATAGCGTGTGGGCTGCGGCGGCGGCCAAATGCGGGTCGGAGGACGGCCATCACATGATAGGGGGATCCGTGATCGTTGCGCCCACAGGTGAGATCGTTGCACAAGCGAGCACAGAAGAAGACGAGGTAATCACCGTTAAAGCGGATCTGGCGCTGGCAGACGTATTCCGCAAGAATGTGTTCAATTTTGAAAACCACCGACGGCCCGAATTTTACGGACTGATTACGCGAAGAACTGGCCGCGGCAGGCCGCTTTAAGCGATCCGAAACAAACTGGGCGACGACCCCGCCAGGATACCGGCACAGGCGACCACCAAGACCGCCTGTGTCGTTGCCAGTACAGCTGCTGCGTTATGCCTGCTTTGCAGATACCACTTTCTTGCGTCGCGCCAGCCAGCTTCCGACCAACGCGACCAGCAAGGCGCCACCGACTTCAACGGCGATCTTGACCGTACCGGTGACTTCGCCGAAACGCTCTATCACAACCTGGTCACTGACCAACATGCCACCTGCGATCCAGCCCAGCAATGCTGCACCGAAAAGCACCACGCCGGGATAATGATCAATAAGTTTCAACACCAGTGTGCTGCCCCAGATGATGATAGGCACGCTGATAATCAGACCCGCAATAACCAGCCCCGTCTGATGATCTGCGTGCGCACTCTGCGCCGCGCCGGCAATCGCAATGACGTTATCCAGGCTCATGACAAAGTCCGCGATGATAATCGTCTTTACCGCAGACAAGACCGACGCGCCGCCATCGATCTTGTCATGCCCATCATCGTCCGGGATGAGCAGCTTGATCCCGATCCAGATGAGCAGCAAGCCGCCCACAATCTTGAGATAGGGAATCGTCAATAGTGTCAATGCAAATGTAATGAGCACGACCCGAAGAATGATCGCACCGGCAGTGCCCCACAAAATTCCCTGCATGCGCTGCTTTTTCGGCAGGTTACGGCAGGCCAGCGCAATCACAACCGCATTATCACCACCCAGCAGGATATCAATCATGATAATTTGAAAGACCGCTGTCCAGCTCAGAGTCTGAAAAAATTCAAGCATAAGTTCACCCGGAATCCAATAATATAAAAATTCGAATTGAATATGGATCGGCCCGTTCTGGCAGCACGACAGGGTGACGTGCTGCCAGCCAATACAGAAAGTATCGACAGAAACGAAAATGGCCTGATCCGTTAAGGACACAGGCCATTTATTCTTAATCAGGATTTATGGACCTTGCCCTTTAATGGCAAGGTCTTGCTTACAACACCAGGTGTGTTGCCCGGGCACCGGGCGTCATGCCAAGGCATGACAGCCGTAATGACGATGCGGCGGCGGAAAGCTACTCCCCTTGATCGAATAAGTATATCTTTTGAGAAAATTATGTCAAGTAGGGTCGTTACGTATTGCCCCAGAAAACACCCTCCCTGCTGTTGTGAAAAATCGAATCATTCCTATTTTTCAAGACTGATACCCATCTGCTGAATCAGTTTGGTGTATTTTTCCGATTCAGCTTTGGCAAAGTCAGCGAACGCTTTGGCTCCCATAAAATGAGGTGGCGTATCCAGGGGCTCCACATCAGCTTTGTAACCTTCGCTGTTCACCGCCTTTTCGCATGCTGTTTCCAGTTTCGCGACGATGTCCTGCGGCAGTCCCTTGGGTGCAATCAGCCCTCCCCAGATGGTTGCCTGGATCGGCCATCCACCTTCCTGAGTTGTGGCCACCTGTGGACTGGATTTGAGCCTTTGGTCGGAAAAAATGCCCAGGGGACGCAGCTTGTATTGCTTGGCCACTGTTGTGGTATCGCTGATCACCATTACCTGTTTTCCCAATAGCCCAGTCACCATTTCTGCAGAGCTTTTATAGGGCACATGCAGCGCCGTTGAATTTGCCTGTTTCATGAGCATTTCCATGGCAATATGCAGCAACGTGCCTGTACCGGACGTGCCGTAAGTCAGTTGCTTGGGATTTTTCCTGGCGAATGCGACAACATCCTGCATGTTTTTGAATACTGAGTCCTGGGGCACCATCATCACAAGCGGCACTGAATAGGTCCCGCAGATATGATCAAAATCCTGATATGTGTAACCGGTCTTACGCATGCCAGGTTGCAACACTTCCGGGCCGATGACGGATAAACCAAGAGTATAGCCATCCGGCTTGGCCCGCTTAAGCTGCATCATGCCGATTGCGCCACCCGCGCCGCCCTTGTTATCTATAATGAGATTGCCACCCATCGCCTCGCGCAGGTGTTTTGCAAGAATCCTGGCCATGATATCCGACGTGCCGCCCGGGCCGAACGGCACCAGAATGGTCACCGGGTTTTCCGGATAGGCGTTCTGGGCTGTGGCGCTCGTACTCAGGACCGATGTAGCGACCAAGAGCATTGCATATTTGATACGCTTTTTCCGATTCGATGTCGTGATGCCAAATATCATATTTGTCTCCTTCATTGTTCAAGTGCAACGGCACACTACTTTGCCGTCAACGATGACAGATCAATAAGCGCCACCGTCATAGCCCTTTGCCTGTGCCGGGCGGATAGCCTGAATAAACGCGCTGGCCTGACGCATCATCATGCCCATGTCAGAGGCCACTGCCACAAACGCATAGCCGGAACTGATAAAGGTCGAGACCATTTCCGGGGTGGGCCCCACAATGCCGCAAGGCACGCCAATGGCCTGGCAACGCCGCGCCACGTCGGCGATCACGTGCTGCACCTCCGGATGGGCCAGATTGCCGATATGCCCCATGTTCGCCGACAGATCACCAGGACCAAGAAACAGCGCATCCACCCCGGGCACGGCAGCAATGTCCTCAAGCGCAGCCACGGCCTGTGGCGTTTCCAACTGAATAATGGTGAAGACCGAGTCATTTGCGCGCTTTGCATAATCGGCTGCGGTGCCATAGCCACTGGCCCGATGTACTGCAGCAAAGCCACGCGTCCCAAGCGGGGGATATTTGGCGTTGCTGACCGCCTGCCGCGCGGCTTGCGCGCTGTCAACAAAAGGCACCATCACGGTCTGGGCGCCAAGATCCAGGGCTCGCTTGAACAGAACAGGATCATTTGCCGCTAGGCGTGCTACCGCGCAGGCATTGGTTCCCGCGATAGCCTGCAATACATGCAGGGCATCCTGATTATCAAGCGGTACATGTTCCAGATCTACCAGCAACCAATCAAAGCCGGCGCGCCCCATCGCCTCAGCGGTACTCGACGTACCGGACATGAGCCAGGTGCCTAGCGGCGCCCCGGGCTGAGCAAGGCGGGCGCGAAAAGGGTTTTCTAGCAGATCAGTTGCTGCGGGCATACATACTCCTGTTGTCGTTAATGCAAATGCAAGGGTTTGAATCAGTAGATGGGTGGTTCCGGAGTCTTCTCGTTTCCGGCCAGGGAAGTGAAATCACAACCAAGATTGGCTTGTGTCACCTCGTGCTGGTAGATGCGCGTGAAGCCGCGTTTATAGGGCGGTTCGGGGGCACGCCATTGACTGCGGCGCAGCGCCAGTTCGCTGTCGGAAACCAGAACATCAAGTGTTCTCGCATTGATATCCAGCCGGATCAGATCGCCCGTACGCACCAGTGCCAAGGGACCGCCCACGGCCGACTCCGGCGCTATGTGCAATACACAAGTGCCATAATGAGTACCGCTCATGCGTGAGTCAGACAGACGGACGATATCGCGAATCCCCTGCTTCAACAATTTCTTCGGAATAGGCAGATTGCCCCATTCCGGCATCCCTGGCCCGCCAACCGGACCGCCATTGCGCAGCACCAGGACGGTATTCTCGTTTACGTTCAGGTCCGGATCGTTGATGGCCGCCAGCATATCGGCATTGGAATCAAAAACCAGAGCAGGCCCGGTATGTCGTAACAGGGCCGGGGTCGCTGCAGAGGGCTTGATCACCGCGCCATCCGGACATAGATTGCCCCGCAATACGGCCAATGCCATCCCTGCCTCTGGACACTGTTGTGTTGCGGGAATGACCGGGTTGTCCAGCGGGCGGATCACATCGTCATCGGAACAGGCTTGTCCCTCGATATTGGCGCCCAATGTTGTTCCGGTGCAAGTGAGGGCATCCAGTTGCAAATACGCCCGAATACGTTGCAATAATGCGGGCAGACCACCCGCGTAGTAAAAATCTTCCATCAGCCGGTTGCCCGAAGGAAACAGATTGGCCAGTACCGGCACCTGGCGTGCCAATGCATCAAAATCATCAAGGTCCAGTGCAACCCCTGCTCGCCCGGCCATCGCTGGCAAGTGGACAGCCGCATTGGTGGAGCCGCCCAGCGCCATCCAGGTTGCAACCCCGTTCAGGAATGCATCGCGGGTCAGAATGCGAGAGGGGCGCAAATCTTCCCAAATCATGGAGACAATGCGCTGGCCGCAGGCCCAGGCCATGCGGGTATGTGCTGCATCCATGGCTGGCAGGCTGGTTGAACCGGGCAGGGCAAGCCCCATAGCCTCGACGATGGACGTCATGGTGCTGGCGGTGCCCATTGTGTTGCATGTGCCAGGCGCGCGGGTCATCCGGGCTTCCAGACTGATCCATTCAGACTGACCGATGTCGCCAATGGTGTATTGCTCCCAGTATTTCTTGGTGTGTGTTCCCGCCCCGACTGCCTGTCCCTGATAGCGATCATTCAGCATGGAGCCTGCCGGGCAGAACAGTGCCGGCACATCCATGGAAATGGCTCCCATCACCAGGCCCGGCGTGGTTTTATCACAGCCGCCCAGCAACACTACGCCGTCCAGTGGGAGACTGCGGATCAACTCTTCAGCCTCCATGGCAAGAAAATTTCGATACAGCATGGTCGTGGGCTTGACCATGACCTCGCCCAGACTCATGGCCGGTAGCTCCAGCGGATATCCGCCGGCCTGCAATACGCCGCGCTTGATCGCCTGGGCACGATCCCGAAGATGCGCGTGGCAGGGCGACAGGTCGCTCCAGGTATTCAGAATACCGACAATAGGGCGGCCCATGAATTCCTCACGCGAGAGCCCTTGCTGCTGCATACGCTGACGATGCGCAAATCCTCGAATATCATCGCTCGCAAACCAGCGCTGGCTGCGCAATTGATGTAGTTTTTTCTGCACAACAATACCTCGATCAATCTATTTGAATACCAGCACCGCGAACTTGCTCGCCCATAACCTTGGTGTCTTTTTGCAATAAATCTGCAAACTCCTGCGGTGTGGAAGACAGCACTTCATACCCCTGATTTTCCAGTGGCTGGCGAAACGCTTGTGATTGCAGGATTGCCACAATGTTCTGATTCAGTTTGCTGACGATGGCGTCGGGCGTCCCGCTGCGAACGAGAATGCCATTCCAGACGCTGGAGATCACACCAGGAACACCGGCCTGCTCGAACGTAGGCACATTCGGTAATACTTTGGCTCGCGTGGGTGCTGCAACCGCGAGTATCCGGATCTTGTCCGAATCGGCATAGCCGACCACCGAAGGCAGATTGATAAACATCGTGGGCAGCGACCCTCCCATGACATCGGTTAGGGCCGGAGGTGCACCTTTATACGGGACATGCATCAATTTTGTGCCACTCTGTTTTTGGAACAACTCTCCCGCCAGATGCATGGAATTGCCATTGCCAGCAGATCCGAAGGCGATACGACCCGGTTCGCCCCTGGCGGCCTTGACTAAATCTGCAACACTCTTATAAGGGGTACCAGCGCCGACAATCAACACATTTGGCATTTGGTGCGTCAATGTCACCGGTTGCAAATCCTTGATCGGGTCGTAACCCATATCTTTGTACAAATGCGGATTCACGGCCAGGGTGCTGGTCGAGCCCAACAACAGGGTATAACCATCGGCAGACTGCTTGGCTGCATAGGCAGACCCAATATTACCGTTGGCGCCGGCACGGTTGCTGACTACTACAGACTGCCCCAGACGCTTTCCCAACTCGGTAGCCATGCTTCGGGCAAACTGATCAGCCACCCCGCCCGCTGGGTACGGCACGACAAATGTGATTGGCTTTTCGGGATATTGATCTGTCTGGGCGTAAACAGGTGAAAAAAACATCATGCCTGCCAGCAGCACGGCCATGGTATAGGTTCGACGTATTAGATTGGATGGGTTCATGTTATCTCCTTGCTTGTTATAGGGTCAGTTCACAGGTGAAATAAGACTTTTGACATTGATATGCTGCAAAATATTGTCCACCACGAGTGCAGCCATGGCCTGGCGGGTTTGCACGGTGGCACTGGCAATGTGAGGGCTAAGGACCGTGGACGCGCAATGGGCAATTGCTTCGGGCACTTGCGGCTCCTCCTCAAAGACATCCAGCGCCGCTGCGCCCAGCCGGCCGCTTTCCAGGCAATCAATCAGCGCCGACTGATTTACAACAGATCCACGCGCGACATTAACCAGTACGCCCTCCGGGCCGAGCGCCTCCAGCTCGGCCCGAGACACCAGATGATGGGTATCGGCGCCACCAGGTGTGGCCACAATAAGCAAGTCTGCCCACCGGGCCAGTGCCAGCACCGTCGGGAAATATGCGTAGGCAACCCCGTCCTGTTGTCGTCGGCCCGTGTATCCGATTTGGGTCTCAAATGCGCCAGCACGTCTGGCAATCAGATGGCCGATACGACCCAGACCCACAATGCCGACTTTTGAACCCCAGAACCGCCTGGTCAGCGCAAATGCGCCCAGGCGACTCCACTTGTTCTCGCGCACATACCGGTCTGCCGCCGGCACTCGCCTGAATGCCGCCAATGCCAATGCCATTGCAAAATCCGCCACATCCGCCGAGAGAACGTCTGGTGTGTTGGTAACACGAATCCCCCGGGCATCGGCCCAGTCCAGGTCAATGGCGTCGTGCCCTACCCCGTTGCACGCAATGAGCGCCAAATTCGCCAAGGCGTCGCGGCACAGTGCAGGCACACCAGCCATGCCATTGGTAATCAAGACCAGCACCTCTGACCCGTGCTGGGCGCAAAATGCCTCGGGCGATGGCAAGGATTGCCATTGCACAATATCAAAGTGCTCCTGCAAGGGCACAAGCGCTTCCTGCGAAAATGGTGTGACAACAAGGAGGATGGGTCGGGTCATAGGTGCAGGCAATCGTCGGAACACACAATCGTAAGAATACATTTAGCCGGTTCGGTATGTTACCGGTAACTGTTACCGGTAACATTGATATAATTGTAGGGCGTTGGTCAAACAACACGCCATTGGGATAAACCATGACTCAAAAACAAACATCACGTACCACGCGTCGCAAAGCAGGCTCATACACCATCCATGACGTGGCCGCTCTGGCCGGCGTTTCCTCAATTACCGTTTCGCGTTACTTCAATTCGCCGGAAAAGGTCTCCGTAGCGTTGCGAGAACGCTTGCGTGAAATTATTGACCGGATCGGCTATGTCCCCAGTCAGGTAGCAGGCGGGCTGGCTTCAGGACATGGGCGGGTGGTTTGCGCGGTCATGCAGAACATCGCCAGCGCCACCTTTGCCGATCTGGTCAAGGGTATGACAGACGAACTGCAGGCATCGGGACTGCAACTGCTGCTGGCCAACGCCCAGTATTCTCAGGAACTGGAAGAACAGGCCATCCGCACTTTTGTTGGCTGGCATCCCACCGCCCTGATCCTGACACGCCACGACCACACGCCCGCAGCCGAGGCCATGCTGCGCGCACTCAACATTCCCGTGATCGAAGCCTGGGGACTGGTATCGGGGCGGCCGTTTCATCAAGTGGGGTTCCCGCATATCGAGACAGGAGCCATACTGGCCAGGCACTTTCTGGAACAAGGCGCCACCCGGCTCCAGTTTGTCATGTCGCACACCACCGAAGATTTCCGCGCCAAACAACGCGCGCAAGGGTATGCCCAAGCCATGACGAATGCCGGCCTGAACGCGGACGTGCAAATTATTCCGGAAAATGACGAGTTCGAGGCCGGAGCCATTGGCATTGAAGCGTTGTCCCGTTTACCTGCAGATTCCCGGCCCCAGGCGTTGATTTTTGCCAATGACAATATGGCGGCGGGCGCCATATTGCACGCCCCTTCATGCGATCTTGTCCTGCCCCGCGATTGCGCCATTGCAGGGTTTGGCGATGCCTCCATTTCCGCAAGACTGCGCCCGGCCCTGACGACCCTGCGCCCGGCACGCTATCAGATTGGCCAGCACGCAGCGCGAACCGTGCTGAAGCAGTTGGCGGCCGGACCAGGCGGCGACAATAATATCGTTGAAGACATGTTGCCATGTGATCTGATCATCAGGGAAAGCAGCCAATTGCATTTGTAATGGTGCAATGATTCAACGTGCGTTAGGTTGCGATGCCGTTTCGCAGGCAACGCAACCTAACGCCAGTAAGCAAAGCCCCGACCTGTCCCGCCAGCGAGGCATTTTCGCCTTGCTCGAACCGATAAATATGATCAACGTCTGGCAGACATGGCCATTCTGATGGCCAGCCCGGCCAGCACGGTACCCATCAGCCAGCGCTGGACCACCACCCAGGTCGGGCGGGCCGCCAGGAAAGAGGCAATGCTTCCGGCCAGAATGACAATCAGCATATTTACACTGATGCTGACAGCAATCTGTACGGATCCCAGAGCCAGCGACTGGGCCAGAATGCTGCCTTTTTCCGGATCAACAAACTGCGGGAGCAGGGAAAGATACATGACTGCTATTTTGGGGTTCAGCAGGTTCGTCAGAAACCCCATCAAAAACAGTTTTCTGGGGCTATCGGGCGCCAATGTTTTCACTTGAAATGGAGATTGGCCACCAGGGCGTACAGCCTGCCAGGCCATATAGAGCAAGTACAGGGCGCCACCATAACAGAGCGCTTCGTAGGCGTAAGGGACGGCAAAAAGCAAGGCGGTAATACCCAGCGCAGCACTAACCATATAGAAAATGAAACCAAGCAGCACGCCCAGAAGGGACATCATGCCAGCGCGCCGCCCCTGGCAGATCGAGCGCGACACCAGGTAAATCATATTGGGCCCGGGGGTGAGCACCATTCCAAGGGAGACCGCAGCAAAAGCAATGATAGTGGTTGTTTCCGGCACGATGGTTCCTTTTGAGGTGAGCGCGTATGAAAATAATCGTACTGCAAAACAAGCTGTCCCTGATTTAATATGACAGCCGAAATCTATAAAACATGCAATACCGGCGCCGGCTGCGCATGACTGTGCAAGATTACACTCGTGTACTGTCGAAGTTTTTGCAACAATCTTCGTTGCTGCGGCAACTGCCTGAAAGCGCAGCTATTGCGCAATCAAGTCGCGTACATCCTGTTGCAATTGCGGCAGCACTTCGTCTTCGAACCATATGTTCTGCTTAAGCCATCGATTGTTGTGCCAGGACGGATGCGGTAGCGGATAAATGCGCAAAGAAGGGTCGGCCAGATAGTACTGACGCCAGGACCGCACCGTTTCCGTGACTCCCTGGCGTGCCACCTGCGGGCCCAGATGCCAGCGCTGTGCATAGCCGCCTATTGTTAATAGCAATTTCAGATTAGGCAAGCGGGCAAATAATTGCGTGCGCCATATTTCCTTGCACTCGCGCCGTGGCGGCAAATCGCTGCCATCGGCTCTGAGTCCTGGAAAACAGAATCCCATAGGAATAATCGCGACCCGGGAATCGTCATAGAACTCCTCGTCAGATATACTCATCCATTGCCTGAGTCGAACACCGGATGCATCATTGAAAGGACGTCCGGTTTCATACACCCGCGTGCCGGGCGCCTGACTGGCGATACAGATGGATGCTGTCTGAGACACCTGGATAATGGGACGCGGCTCTGGACCCATGGCCTGTCCAAATCGAGGCTGGTCGTGACAAACCCGACAACTGCGAATCGTATTTATATACTCTGCGAACGAAGGATCATCGCTATTTTTTATCGACTGTTTCATACTTGAAATGCGCTGGATCTGCAATGCAGTCGTATCTGGGTCTGTGACTGCAAGTCTAAGAAAAATGGCAACAGTGGCCGAGTGACATGAGCCATGTCAAGCAGGCCGCTACTGCACGGATGCTCCGAGAGAATGCTTTTCACTTAATGTGCCGCAACGCACTGCCCTTATGTGCGGCAATGTGGTCGGTCCTGTCGCTTTTTATTTCGTATTGGGGTTCATCCTTAGAGGCACGATGAACGTGTCCCTTGTAGTCGAAGTCGCTGGTATGGATAGCGATGATCCTGCCTGAAACGCTGCCCGCTTCGCTATTCCAGCTGACATGGTCACCTTTTTTGAACTTCGCTGTCATGTTGCCGGCTCCATTTTCTCCATATTACACCCGTCATTAATGATCTGCCAAGATCGTGGCAAGCAGCACATGACAGAGTTGCGGATTGATCGCTAACGGAAATACGTATTGAGCACCGAAGTGCAGTCACAGTCAGAGGTCAAGCCCGCAAACAGCACTCTGTGTAGCCTTCTCCGCCTGAATGCCTTGGCAGACGGATTCACGAGCAGTGAGCCCATGGCGCATGGGTGTCGCACGAAGAGGAGTTACACCGAAACGGGCAGTCACAAAAAGCCAACATGCCGTATGAAGGCAATGCTGGCTATTGGCAGACCTGTTCTCTACGCGATCTGTCTCATGACAAGAGCGCTATGGCGATTCTTAACGTAGCCCGATCAAAGCATGCGTGGCAGCACATCGATCGCACCAGATGCTTTTCTGTGGGCATAGACCACGCCAATATGACCAAGCACCAGCGCCAGCAGCGTCCAGCCAAGTTCGCCATGCAGCAGCCCGGCCAGATCAATCATCCATTGGACCTTTTGGCCGGTGGGTTCCATCAGCGAAATGCCCAGGTAAGAGAATGGGCGATCCGAGCCGTAGGTGCGCAATAGCGCCAGAGCAGGAATGGCCAGCATGAGTGCATACAATACGCTGTGCCCCAATCCCGACACGGTGGACAGCGACGGTGGCCGGCGTGAAATATTGAGTGCCGCCCAGATTACTCTGAAGACGCCCAAACAGAACACGGTGAACCCCATGACCGAATGCGTCGGCCATAACGCATCAGTAATAGGCGTTTCATCGGCAAAATAATGCAGCGCCGCAGTGAAAAACATCCAGGCAAAGCCCAAAGCCATGAGCCAGTGCAATGCCCGAGAAATCAAACCATATTTATCTGATGAATCAAACAGCAACAATGAATACCTCCATTCATAAAAAATTAAATTGTTTGTTATCCAGGCCCACATCCCCTCTGAAACAAATTATGACGGCTGTATGCCGGCGGCCCAATGGCTGCCAGTACGGACAAAATCATGGATCATGACCTATCGCAGCATTTTTACCGGCAGGACAAGCAGCATAAGGCACCAGCAATGATCAATACTTCAGCACTTCAATTCGCACAGATACGGCGTTTGGTATTGGGCGACAGCGCTGAAATCATTAATTGAAAATTCAATCTTATCGTATTTATATCTTATGCATGTGACGGTCGTTTTGATATCAATCAACAAATATTTCAATTGGCTACCGGAGTATGGGTTTGCAACCGCTGATCTGTATTTTTTAGACTGGTTTAAAATCCCATCACTGGTGTAGTACCGCTCCACTCGGTTTTTTTATTTACCAACGCTGGATCGCCAATGCTCTCTATAAAATTCGTTGCCCGATATATGGCAGATCATGATCTATCCCTTGTCACTGCAGAATCATGCACAGCAGGGCTGATCGCCTCGACCCTGTCGGAAGCGCCGAACGCAGGCAGGCTGCTCGATTGCGCATTTGTCACGTATACAGTGGCCGCCAAGGAGCAACTATTGAACGTGAGTGCTGACACGATCGAGAAATTTAATCTTACGAGCGAGCAGGTGGCCAGGGAAATGGCCGTGGGCGCATTGGCCCGAAGCCCGGCCAATGTTGCCGTGTCCAATACCGGTGTCGTCGATGACATTGATCCCGCTATCAGGGCAGGAACGCAATGCTATGCATGGGCGTTCAGACAAGCTGGCAACAACCAGGAGATTGTCTTCACGGAAACCAGACGATTTACCGGCAGCAGTCGAAAAATCCGCAAGCGCAGCGCACTGTATGCGTTAAGCCGCATTCCCTTTTATACGGCACAGGCCCTGGGAAACGCTGCTTAACGGGCCCGCCCTTCAGCCACGAGCACGTGCGCAACTGGCGTTAGTCTGGCTTTAATGCTTGTGTTTCGGCTTATCGGACCGGCTGGTGCTGGCCATTTCCTTGAGTTCCTTTTTGGACATGGATTTATACATTGATTTGGATGGGCCTTTCAGATCACCCACTTTTTTTTCGCCCTCTTTGGCCGATAATGCAGCGCCTGCTGCCTGTTGCTGGCTTTGGGATTTTGCTGGCATGATGATATCTCCGTGTCGATGTGAGCGTCTTCATTATCTGCCTGCGATGCAGAAGGATGCAAACATCGCCGACGGCGTTTTGTAAATACTCGTAAGGCAGGCATTTGCATCAAAAATAAATTCTGGCATTGCCCTCGCAACGTCGGCGATCCGTCCGCCATGGTGCAGGCTGCCTCGCTCAAAATACAAAAAATCTATATATTTCATATACCTATATTTATTAATAACATGTAACAAAAATGCTCAGGCGAGCGTTTTAATTGCTAGTATGAATTGTGGTTAATCCACCCCCCGAGTTGTTCCACCTCAATGCACTTACGTTGAAAGGAGATAGAAATGAACCAGGACATTGCTCAAGGAAAATGGGAACAGATCAAAGGCTCCATCAAGGAAAAATGGGGTGATCTGACTGATGACGACATCGCGCAAGTCAACGGTAATGCACAGAAAATGTGCGGTATATTACAGGAGAAATATGGCAGTAGTCGCGAGGACACCGAACGCGAGGTTAACGACTTCTGGGCCGAGCAGAATCGGCTATAGGATACAAGTCAAAGGCACCCTGGTGGGTGCCTTACTTTTGTGGGAGTATTGTGGATGTATTCGCGGATGACCTTGCTGGATGATTTTTTCGGGTAACGGTGCAGGATGACAATAAAACCTGCTCACGCCCGGCACCACCACATCCGATCAACGCGCCAAACCTGTCCTCAATCACGGAACCACATTGAGCGACGCCATCCGATAGCCGCAGTATAAACCACCCGGCATGCCGGACCACCATGCCTTGGCGCGACTTCCTGCATAGCTTATTGAACAGCATAAAAAAACAGTCTTTCAAGTGGCCTCTGACCGGCTGGTGAGTTCCGTGGCAACCACCGTAGCATAAGGCGCTGCCACCACCAATTTCAATATCCGCTTGTTCGACGCGGGGCAGGGGCCATCACTTGTTAGTGTGCGCCTTAGCGTTTCTTCCGAATGAAAATGGTAAGCAGGGTAAGCACCAGAAATACGATAAACAGAATTTGCGCCACCAGCGCCCCCCAGGTCAGAAACCCTCCAAAACCCAGTATTGCGGATATGACCGTCAGAACAAAGAAAAAAACAGTATGCCAGACCATTTGCACCTCCTATCCTTATGACAAATGTCATGTCGGAACGATGTTCAAAAGAAGCCTATAGTTATTATCCTAATACCGTCAAAGGCGACGTTAAACCTAATTTACAGATTAATAACATTCTTAATGTTCGGAAGGAAAATCGGCGTCTGGTATTGGAAAACCACTGCTGGTTCGCCTGAAATAATGTCGCTCGTGCAGCCGTACAGAGCGTGACTATTTGATAAGCGTGGCCCATGCGGCCTGATTTGGACGTTAACGATCAGCGCCTTATGATCCGGGTGCTCATTATTCAGACCGCTGCACCAATACAGCCAAACTATTTGGCCTTCTCTTTGCTATTTCTTGCGAATCGGTACCGGAATATCAAAATGCAGCACATGCTCCTGCACGCCCAGTTTGTTATACAAGGCAATGGCCGGATCGTCATTCCTGTCGGCCTGGACGTAGACAACCCAGCCTGCGTTATCTGCCGCAAACTCACATAAATGCCGGATAATCGCTGTGGCTATACCCTGCCTACGATGGCCTGCGTCGACAGCAAGATCGTATATGTAATATTCCCGCCGCGCCATCTCGAACTTGTCCAGCGCGTACGCCACCAGCCCGCCCAGCACGCGTCCGTCGTCTAATGCAACGAAGACAGAAACATGCTCCTTTGCCAGAAAATCCATCAGATAGGCATCAGTCGCAGGCCTGCTCTCATAGCTGCCCGGATCGTCAAATGCCCGGCTAAACAATAAGTTCAATTGCCGCAGCAACGCGACGTCGCCCGGCAGGAGGCGACGATATTGCATTTCCAATGAAAATTTTTGCATATGTCATTCCCGATCTGAAACGAAAGCGCACCGCCCGCTCCTTGTTCGAATCGCAGGCTAAAACACGGGGCAAGGCTGCTGCCCGCCCATCAATCGTTCATGGCAGCACTGTTTATCAAGGCGCAGTAACGCAAGAAACATCACCTTCCTTGCATTGAAGCAGCGTATTGAGCTCGTCGGCCCGCTCTTGCGTCTTATCCGTCAGGCAGCCAGCGATAAGCATTGTCTGTATGGAGCCACCTTGCGCTCCTGAGCTTTGGAATTTGCAGTCCAGATCGCGGAACTGGATCCAGGCGTTCTGGGCTGCTTTCAAATCGGTTTTTTGGGAGGCCTCAAGCTTATTGAACACTTCCCGATAAACCTTGTTCAAGCGCGCATCCGCTTTTTTATAGTCGGTACTGGCCGCCTGGTTCATATCGCTTTGCGTCGCAGCGTCACTCTCGTTACTTGCGAATGCGAATACAGCAGCGCAGGCAAACACTGAACACAGTAATACGTTTCTGAACATAAATCCTCCGATAGAGTGTGTATTGATCAACAGCAAAAGAAAACCGAATCGCCACAGCCACTGCAAGACAGACTATTGCGAAACATCAAGCGTACGCTGCGAATGAGTCGGGACAATGGCCGGATACCTTGTTACTTGCAGCGAGCAACGAGCCAATGGCCAGCGTATTCACCGCATTAGTCCGCAGATCAGTTTCAGCGACCGATCTGCAGTCCCCATTGCCGGTAAATGTCCTTAATGGCGCGCACCGAGGAAAGCAACACTGTAGGCAATGCGGTTTGCTCAAGCAGTTTTGTATAACGTTTGTGATTTCCTGGCGTGACAACTGCAATATGGCGGATCATTTCCCATTTGAGACTATCCTGAGCACCTTCCAGGGCTCCATAACGCTCACGCTCAAATAGTGTACGACGCAAGTAACGGTACAGGCTGGTCGTCGTATGCACATTCAGCAATATAATACCGGTCGCCCGCTCGAAACGCTGCGGCATATACTTGGAATAATTACCATCCATCACCCAGCGCTCGCCCGCGATTGCCGCATCATGCAACGCTGAAAACGTTGCTGCAGGGCGAGGTACCCAATCGGTATTGGCTTCATGAAAAAGTTGGTCCAGATGTACCGGCTCCAGATTGCATTTGCAGGCAATCGCCGTGGCCAGAGTAGATTTTCCGGCGTTTGACGGTCCCAGAATACAGATTCTGGGACCCAGAGTGGAAAGAGAGATCGTGTTATGCATTGCTTCCCGTGCCCTCAGCTATCGCAAAATGCGATGGCGCCATAGTAAATGGTTGATTTGGTTAATTTAAATGCCTGATTACAATCAATTTTCAACGATTTTAAAGGGTCAGAAATGAGAAACTACCGAATCGGCCAGATTGTGCCCAGTTCCAATACCACCATGGAAACGGAAATTCCGGCCATGCTGAACGCGCGCCGCGACCTGTTCCCTAACGAAACCTTTACGTTTCACTCGGCGCGCATGCGTATGATGAGCGTCACGCCAGAGGAATTGACCGCGATGGATCAGGCCAGCGACCGTTGCGCCATCGAACTGAGCGATGCCCGCATGGATGTCATGGCCTATGCTTGCCTGGTGGCCATTATGGCCCAGGGCAACGGCTATCATCGCCAATCACAGGCGCGACTGCAAAAAGCGGTTCAGGAGAACAACACCAACATTCCTATCCTGAGCTCGGCCGGTGCCTTGGTAGACAGCCTGAAAGAAAAGAACCTGGGCAAGGTCTCCATTATCACCCCCTACATGAAGCCACTCACACAGCGCGTGATAGAATACATTGAAGCTGAAGGAATCAGTGTTCATGACTCCATCAGCCTGGAAGTATCTGATAACCTTGAAGTCGGTCGCCTGGATCCGGCTAATCTGCTGGAACACGTGACACGCCTGGATATAGAGGGTGTGGATGCGGTGATTCTGTCGGCCTGCGTGCAAATGCCGTCGCTGCCTGCCATCCAGAAGGCTGAAGACAAGATCGGCAAGCCTGTGCTGTCTGCTGCTGCAGCCACGGTTTATCAGATGCTGAAAACTCTCAACCTGGAAACGCGAGTGCCTAACGCCGGATTCTTGCTGTCGGGCAACTAGCGGGTTCGCTCTGCCACTGAACGTGCCGTGAAAATTGATCTGCTCACATTAAAATTATTTATACGGGTTGTTGATGAGGGCACGATCAGTCGCGCAGCAGAACTGGAAAATATCGCGGCGGCCGCAGTTAGCCGCCGCCTTTCAGAACTGGAAGACAAGCTGGACCTGATCCTGCTGAACCGGACAAATCGCGGTGTCACACCAACACCCGCCGGTCTGGAACTGCTGTACCGAGGACGCGCGATTCTTAACAGCGTACAAGCTGTAGAACACCAGCTTAGCGACTTTGGCAAAGGGCAGCGCGGCAGCGTCACGCTCGCGGCCAACCCCACCGCCATAACGCAATTTCTGGCTCCGTTACTGGCCGACTTTACAGGCAAGTATCCCAATATCCAATTGCACCTGGAAGAGAAAAACAGCCTTAGCATTACCAGGGCGCTGGCCGCTGGCAAACTGGACATCGGCATCTTCACTCAAATTCCCTATCAGGACGATATCGAGGTTGCGCATTTTCGCAAGGATACGCTGATCGTTCTGGTGCCGGCCGGACATCCCCTGGCAAAGCGCGATCGGGTTTCTTTCAGGGATACGCTCGACTATAGCCACATTACGCTTACCGCAGGCACCCAGCTCAATTACCAGCTTATTAATGCAGCGCGGGCAGAGTCGACCAATGTCAGGATTGATATTGAGACATCGGGCTATGATGCCATGTGCCTGCTCATCAACGCAAATATGGGCATCGGCATTCTGCCTGAAGGCTGTGTGGATCTATACAGAGTGCCCGATACAGTAAGGGTCAGGCTTGATGAAGAATGGGCGGAGCGCAAAATCCTGATTGGCGCCCGCCGCATTCGAGACCTGTCACCAAGCGCAAGACAGGTATTTGATTTCCTTTCGGAAAAGATAGTATGAGCGGTCCGACCAGCCACCTGGGTTTGGAAGCGACTACATAACATTCCTCAAAATAAAGTAGCCAAACCGCGTGCATTATTGCATTTACGCTTGTGCAAATTTGGACTTCTTGTTCACCGGCACTTCTACTCATAAATCTACCGATAACACCCGCCCCCCATCTTTTGCAATTTGCCGTTTCACACATAACCGCGTCCGCTAAATTTATAAGCTGTAAGTACTAGACGCAACCATACCGCAACCCTATACTAGTTGCAGCCACACCGATCCAATCAACATTCGCACCGGAGACCATTTACATGGCTAACGAATCGACTGAAGAAGCTCTGGCGGTAACAGACGCAGACGCACAGCACACGCGTCGGCAATTTTTGCGTAATGGCGTTACTGCAGTCACCGGCGTTCTTGCAAGCAGCGCCGGACTGAGTGCCGCAGCCGCCCAATCCGCGACAGCGGGCAAAGAAGCCGCGGCCGCAGCCGACAATGCGCTGGCCATCCCACCGTGGACCAAGCAACCAGGCGCCCTGGTTGGCAGTCGTCCTTATGGCAAGCCATCCGAATTTGAAAGCGGGGTTATTCGCCATCTTCGCAAGACGGACAAACAGTATTTTTCTTCCTCGACCCGCACGCCACTACAGGAACTCGATGGCATCATTACGCCTAACGGGCTCTTCTACGAACGCCACCACAATGGCATTCCCGATATCAATCCCGCTGAACACCGACTGGTCGTGCATGGGTTGGTAGACAATGCACTGTCTTTCACTCTGAATGATATCCGGCGCTTTCCCTCGCACTCTCAGATTTATTTTCTTGAATGCTCCGGCAATCCGGGATACGCGGTCTATGGCAAGACGGCAGCCGAAGCCAACGGCCTGGTCAGTTGCGCCGAATGGACCGGCGTGCCGCTCAAGACAGTTCTGAACGAGGCCGGCGTCAAGCCCGAGGCCAAGTGGGTGATTGCCGAGGGTGCCGACGGCGCAGGCATGACGCGCAGCATTCCGCTGGAAAAGTGCCTGGACGATGCCATGCTCGTGTACAGTCAGAACGGAGAGCGCCTGCGCCCCGAGCAGGGATATCCGCTAAGACTGTTGGTGCCCGGCTATGAAGGCAATATGAGCATCAAGTGGTTGCGCCGTCTGCAGGTCGCAGACCAGCCGGTGCATTCGCGCGAAGAAACGTCAAAGTACACGGACATCCTGCCCGACGGCAAGGCCCGCGAATTCACATTTGTGATGGAAGCCAAATCCATCATTACCAGCCCGTCGGGCGGACAGCAAATCGATGGCAAGGGGTTTCATGAAATCCGCGGTATTGCCTGGAGCGGCAAAGGACGCATTACCAAAGTAGAGATCTCGGTTGACGAGGGGAAAACCTGGCAACCTGCCAGGTTGCAGACGCCGGTCCTGAGCAAGGCGTTGACACGCTTTCTCTTTCCATGGGAATGGAACGGCGAACCCGTGGTAATACAAAGCCGGGCCACCGATGAAACAGGGTACATACAGCCTACGCTGGAATCACTCATCGAGGTGCGCGGCGTCAATGGCACCTATCACAACAACGCGATTACCCCTTGGCGTATCGCATCTGACGGAAAGGTGACTCATGCACGCGCTTAAAACTTCTCTTGCAGGAACATATGCAGCCAGACACGCCGTTGCGCTGCTTGCATGCGTCGCGCTACTGGGTGCAACTGCGGGCGCGGCTCATGCAGAACAGAAATTCGGCTTTGGCCATCCAGTCACGCCTGAAGAAATAGTCGCGTGGGACATCAATGTGTTTGCCGATGGACGCAATCTGCCAGATGGCAGCGGCACAGTCACGCAGGGCGGCGCCATTTACGCCCAGCAATGTGCCTCCTGTCATGGCAGCAAGGGCGAAGGAGGCAGTGGCGACAAACTGGTGGGCGGCATTGGCAAACTGGCCAGCGGAAAGCCGGTCAAGACAGTGGGCAGCTACTGGCCGTACGCTCCAACTTTATTTGACTACATCAGACGCGCCATGCCGTTGACTGCTCCCCAGAGCCTGAATAACGAACAGGTATATGCCGTTACCGCCTATCTTCTTCACTTGAACGGGCTTGTGGAGCAAGACGCGCGCCTGGATGCAAAATCGCTTGCTGCAATCAAGATGCCCAATCGGGATGGCTTTGTGCCTGACCCGCGCCCGGATGTTCCACAAACCCCCGGCAGCACCGACAAACCCGCCAGCGACAAGACAGCAACACAATCGCAATAATATCAATGCGATCAGGCAGCTTCAGGCAAAATGCGATGCTTTCCATGTATATTGCAGAATAATCCATGACCCATAAGGTGATGACAATTGTAATAGTACTGCTGCCCTGGATATCATCGCGCATTGCCGCCCACAGCCCCAATGCCATAGGGTATCGCCGATGACCCGGCCGATCGGAGACCTGGACATCAATCTGCTGCTCGCGCTGGATGCGCTGTTGCAGGACCAGAATGTGACGCATGCTGCAGCCAGATTGAACATCACGCAGTCGGCGCTATCGGGGCGCCTGACCAGGCTGCGTCGTATTTTCAATGATCCGCTATTCGTACCGTCATCTTCTGGACGCGGTATGACGCCCACCTCGCATACCCTGGCACTCAAGCCGGAACTGCAACGCCTGTTGCAGCAATTGACGCAGTTTGTCCAGTCGGCGCACGTTTTCGATCCCGCCACCAGTGAACGCACATTTCGTATTGCCGCGATGGATAACCCGGCGGCTATTCTTGCCCCGGCGCTGCTACCGTTGATTGGAGCCCGGGCGCCGGCAGTCAGGGTCGCCTTTACATTACCCGATAAAAACCAGGTGAATGGGCAACTGGAACGAGGCGAAGTGGATCTGTTTATTGGCACCGCGCAGGATGCGGCGCCAAACCTGATCGGACGCCTGCTCTTTAACGAGGAGTTCCTGACGGCGCAACGCATCGGCCATCCCCGCGGCACAGGTCCCCTCTCCCTGGATACGTTTTGCGAACTGGATCACCTGCTGATTTCGACCAGCGGCGGCATGTTCAACGGCATGATTGACGAGGCGCTTGCCGATCTCGGTCGGCAACGCCGCGTAACGGTGTCGGTCCAGAGCTACGCCCTGGCCCCGCTGATTCTGAATTCGACAGATTGCATCTGCACGCTACCCAAACGTTTTCTACAGCGGTTTACCAGCCACCTGGAATTGTTTACCCCGCCACTGACCTTGGATACATTCTCAATGAAGCTGTTCTGGCATTCGACAGTGAATGCCGATCCGGCGCACCGCTGGCTGCGGTCGATGGTTTTCGACGCTGTGCAGACGAAGCATGGTCATTGAGTTTGCAAGCTATCAGTCATATCGATAGGTCGAATTGAAATTTACAATTTGTGCAGCGCCAGACAATGGCGCATGATGTGATTTCTCCACCCAACCATGGAAAATCAACGAAATGTCACGTATTACTCCCCTTCTTTTTTCAGGCGCGCTGGCCATCGCAAGTGTGATTGCCTTGCCCGCCGCCTCTGCCCAAACCGCGCCCGTTGCCAAGACCGCTACTTATACGCAAGTGGCCGATGCCTATTCTATGCCGCTTGGTAACATGACCATTACCGCTATATCTGACGGCACCGTACCGCAGGATCTTTATCAATTACTGATTGGTCCATCGCATTCTCATATCGACAATTTGCTGGACAAGGCTTTCCTTGCGAACCCGGTAGAAGCATCCATCAATGCATTTGTGATTCGCGATGGCGAACGTATTATTCTGGTCGATACCGGCTCCGGAGAGCTTTTTGGGCCCGGCTTCGGCGGCAAACTTTATGATAGCCTGGCCAGCGTGGGAATCAAACCCGAACAAGTGACCGACGTGCTTATTACGCATATTCATACTGACCACACCGGCGGCCTGGTGATAAACGGCAAGCCGGCGTTTGCAAATGCCACCGTCCATGTCGGTGCGCCCGACCTGGCCTTTTTTCTGGATGCCGACAACGCCAAGAAAACCGGCTATGATGATAAGTATTTCGCAGAAGCGATCAAGACAATAGGCGTATATGAAAAACTGGGAAAAGTTAAAACTTTTGATGACGGGCAAACCGTAATGCCTGGCGTAAAAGCGTCCATTCACCCGGGACACACGCCAGGCAGCGCGTTCTTTACCGTCAACAGCCAAGACCAATCCATTGTTTTCGTTGGAGACATTGTCCATGTTGCGTCTCTGCAATTTCCCGAACCTGACATCGCCATTGTTTATGACCTGAAGCCAGAAGACGCAATATCGGTAAGAAAAAATGCGTTTTCCGATTTCGCCGACAAGCGCCAGCTGATCGCTGCACCCCACTTGCCATTTCCCGGGATCGGCCATGTCCGCTCCGAGGCGAAGACCCATTTCAGCTGGCATCCGGTCGAATATCGCAACCGCGCAAGCGATTGATGATTCAGCGCATATCGTGGGTTGGCATCACGGTAGCGGCCGGTAGCAACCTCTCCTGTTGCGCGCGCCTGGCGACAGGCGCACGCATGGCACGTGCATAACGCCGGGGACAAAAACGCAAGACCAGGATGGTGACAACCAGCACGGTTGCCAGATGTCCCATCCATCCGGCCTTGTAACTACCCGTCGCCTCGTGCAGTACCGCAACAAGCCATGCCGGCGCCGCGGCGATCAGAAAACCGCCGCCTTGCATGAGGGCCGAGAGCGCCCCGGCCTGTGCGGGATCGGGCAGATGGTCCAGCGCTACGATCATCAGTAAGGCAAAGCAGCCACCCAGACCGCACCCCAGCACAATCACCCAGACAAGCGATGCGTAGCCCGGCGCTAACGCCAAACCAGCAAAACCGATACCCTGCATCACAAGTGTGAGCCACAGCCAGGGCCGGCGATCCAGTGAGTTCCTTGCAAACAGTGGCAGCGTTAGTGCCGACAGCGCCTGGCTCACCGCCAGCACTGCCAGCAAGCCGCCACTGGCCCCGGCACTCCAGCCACGCTCCTGATAAGCCGGCGCCAGCCAGGCCACTACAGATGTATAGCCACCATTCATCAGTCCGAAGCAGAGCATCAAAAGCCATGTACGAGGTCGGGCCAGCAACAGCCGGGCAGCGCCTTCCGCCTTGCTCATGCCGGCATCAATCGGCAGAAAGGACCATGCCAGCATGAGCGCCACAGCAGCCGGCAATGCGAACCAGGCCAGGCCAACGGCCCATAGTCCTGTGCTCGAAGACACGGCAGGCGCGGTGAGTGCGCCCAGTGCTCCACCGCCCATGAGCATTGCCGAATAAAGTCCCATCATGGGACCGACATGACGGGCAAACTCACGCTTGATGATCCCCGGAAAAATCGCCTGTATGACAGCAACACCCAAACCAATCAACGCTGCGGTCGCAACAAGACTCCATCCGCTTATGCTCAGCAGACGCAAAGCGCAACCGCCACAGATCACCAGCAATGCGCCAATGACAGAACGGCGCGCACCAAAAGTACTTTGCAGGGCCGGCCCGATAAACGCCACACCGCCCATCAGCAACATCGGCACCAGCGTAAGCAGGGCCATGCCTTGCAGGCCCAGCCCTGTATGCTCCTGAATATTGCCGGCAAGAGGTCCGATACTTGTCATGAAGGGTCGCAGATTGAACCCTATAAGCGCAACAGTTGCGACAAGCATGGCTCGCACAAGCGTCGATTGGCCCCACATCATGGATTCAAGCCCCTTTTTGTTCCTGATGTTTCCAATGGGCGTACAGATCGGGCCTGGCAGCAAGCCGGGTTGGCACATGCCGAATGGTCATGGACTGTTCGGCAAACGGCTTGGCCAGGTCGGCATATATTTCTGCTGTAGACAGACCATAGGGCGCACCGTCTTCATTGCTATAGGCGTATGTAACGTCTTTGATTCCCGCCAGCCTCATTGCCCCCATGCACATGGGACACGGGTGACCGCTGGCAAAAACGCTGCACCCTGCCAGACTGGCTAAACCCAGATGCTGACTGGCCGCCCTGATGGCCAGCAACTCTGCGTGTGCGGTAGGATCGTTGGTCGTCATGATTTCGTTGACCGCCTGGGCGATCACCTGGCCGTTGCGAACGACCAACGCCCCAAATGGGCGACCACCCTTTTCTGCGTTGGTATAGGCAAGCGCGATCGCCTGCTGGAGAAAATTTGTATTGTCTTGCATTGATGTGACCTTTCGATTGTCAACGCCCGCCAGCGGCGCGCAGCCTATTTTCTATTTCGCGATAGCCATGTGAACGCGCGTGCGCAAGTGGGCTAACGCCTTCGCGATCAGCCAGATTGGGATTGGCTTGCGCCTTCAGCAGGGCGTCCACGATCTGCTGGTGCTGCTCACCGCCTGAGCCAAGAATAATTGCCTCCAGCAATGCGGTCCATCCCAGATTGTTAACGTGGTCAACATCGACCCCGGCTTCAATCAGCGTTCTGACGGTTTGGACATGGCCGCGTTCGGCAGCAGGAATCAGTGCCGTTCCCCCATACCGATTGGTACTCGCCAGATCGGCGCCGTGTGCCAGCGTGAGCTTGAGAATCTCCAAATGCCCTCTGGCGCCGGCATACAAATAGGCGCTGTCACTGATATTGTCTTTTGCGTTGACATCGGCGCCTGCCGCGATAAGCGTTTGCGCAGCGCGCACCTTGTTCGCCCTGGTGGCAACAAGCAGCGCGGTCGCGCCAGAGCTATCGCGTGCGTCTGTTTCTGCCCCGCCGGATAAAAGTTGCGTGATGGCAGCAACGTCGTCATTGCCTGCTGCACTATGCAACGGATATGCTTGCATGACTGCTCCCGAGAAGATAGGCGTGCAGGCCAGTAGCACGGCTGCGAACACTGCCACAACAATCGATCTGGTCATGTGACCTCCAAAATCATTGCAATAAGGATTGGGATCGGCGCCTGGCGCTTAATAATCGCGTACAGGACGATGGGCTGCACAAACACTGAATTTAAGCACCTTGTGCGAGTTGTGTCCGTATCGGCACCGAACCTATTGCGAAAAAAAGCAGCGCTGTCGGGTGCTTAAGTCTAACCTCCGTTCATTGCCACTTGCTTGCCGCCTGACTGCAGTGTTATTGACGGCGTAACGTGACAAGAGCGTGACTACTCCTGTGTGGTGACCGCCACATCGCCATTGCATTCATACCTGAAAATCAAGGCCGATATCCAGCGCTTTGGTGCTGTGCGTCAGATATCCGATCGCGATATAGTCAACACCAGTTTGCGCCACGGCTTGCACCGTTTCTGGCGTAATGCCGCCGGACGCTTCCGTTTGCGCCTTGCCCTGGCACATTGCCACGGCCCGGCGCAAGGTATCGCAATCCATATTGTCCAGCAACACAAGCCTGACGCCTTCTTCCAGGGCAATGGCCAGCTGCTCCAGGGTATCGACTTCAAGCTCGACGGGCGTCAAGTGTCCTGCATGCGCATGGGCCCGGGCAATGGCTGTACGCAGATCGCCGGCCAGCGCAATGTGGTTGTCTTTGATCAGCATGGCGTCATCCAGCGCCATCCGGTGATTCCAGCCGCCTCCGACGCGAACTGCGTATTTCTGCAGTACCCGCAAGCCCGGAATTGTCTTGCGGGTGCAGGTAATGCGCGCGTTCGTATCGGCTACCAGTTTTACGATATCTGCGGTCTGCGTGGCGATACCGCTCAGGTGCGTCAGGAAATTGAGCGCCGTACGCTCAGCGGCAAGCATGGACCGGATATCCCCTGAAACCGTCGCCAGTAACTGGCCTGCCTCAACATGCGCTCCATCCTGCCGGACAATATCTACTTTGATGGCTGGATCAATTTGTGCAAAGGCCAGCCGGGCCAGCGCCATTCCGGCGATCACGCCCGGGCGGCGCGACACCAGATGCAGGCGCCCCTGCTTGCCGACGGGGATGGTCGCCTGGGAAGTAATATCGCCTTTTCGCCCCATATCTTCTGCCAGCGCTGCCTGCACAAATGGCAATAAAACAACGTCGGGTAATTCGTGAACAGCCGGATTCATAAGCACGCAGTTCCTGTTAAAAAATCGCCCCCTAGGAGCTGTTATATACTCAAATTGAGTATATAACAGCTATAAAAAACCGACAATGGCTTATTGGAAAGTTTATTTATTAACAGGCAATTTGCTGCCCGAGAGCAAGCTCTCGAGCAAAACCGTATCCTTGAACCGGTAGAGCTGTGCCGGGCGTCCCCGTTCCTGGACCGTGCTTTGTCCGGTCGCCTCGAGCAAGTCCTGGTGCTGCATCAGGCGCCGAAAATTCTGCTTGTGCAGCTCTACACCGGCCAGGCTTTCGATACTTTTCTGCAATTGCAGCAGCGTAAATTCAGCGGCCATCAATTCGGAAATGACCGGACGGTATCTGATTTTCGCCCGCAGCCTTGACATGGCCATGGCCAGCACCCGGCGATGGTTGTGCTGCATGGCCTTGCCCGTCATGGTTTCAGGGATTGCCTCATCAAACAACGGTGATTCCGGAATGAGGCCCACTTCGTAGAGCAATTCATAGCGGTACAAGGTATTGTCCTCGATCCAGGCATGTTCTCCCTGACCCCAGCACAGATCCACGCGTCGCTGCCGGCTCTGGCGAATCGCGTCATCCTCCGCAAAGGCGACCCATTTTCTCAGATAAGGGTAAAACACGCGAGCGATCCATTCCGGCCTGCCCTCGCGATGGTCTTCCCAGGGAAAGTAACGATACCAGTCCTGCCAGCTGGCGTTGGCTTCCAACTGGCGCTCATCGGCTTCCTTGACCAGCCCCAGGTAACTGACATACAGCAGGGGCTGCCCTGAAGCGCGGGTACGTAGCGTGTCGACAAAGGTATAGAGCTGCTCGACGTAACCCATGGGTTGCATGGTCTGGTTTTTGACCCATTGGCGCACACCAGCCTGCAACGAGCTATGCACGGGCGATAGCGGCCCATAGGGCAGGATATTGCCGTTTTCCACGGTCAGCACCCTCGCGTTCAGATTGGTAATCGCGATCAATACCGCGACAACCTCGGTAGCGCCTTCTGCAGTGCTCGACACGGAAAAACCTGAAGCCATACCTGTACATATCCCTCAAAGATGTATGGATTCTATCAGAACGGCCCTGATGGCATTTGCACCACAACGCTTACGCCTGGGAAATAAAAAGTGCTTTACGATTTATACTCAATTAGAGCATAATATATTTTCGAAAATGGCACGGGATACAGGCACATGACATCGAACTCCAACTCTGTACGCAAGACGTTTGACATTGATTTTCCGACGCTGGACCGGCCGATATCTGACGCGGGCATGGGCTCGGCCTGTCAGGTAAAGCAGGCCTGGGCCAGCGTGCCCGAGCCGCTCGACAAAAAGGACCGGGACACCTATCGGCAGTTGATTGTTGATCTTCTGGCAAAACAGCAGGCAACCCTGGTTGCTCACTACTACGTTGATGGTGAACTACAGGACCTGGCGCTACAGACCGGCGGTTGCGTCGGGGACTCGCTGGAAATGGCCCGCTTCGGCCGGGATCATCCGGCCACTACATTGGTTGTGGCCGGCGTCAGATTCATGGGCGAGACCGCCAAGATCCTGAGCCCCGAAAAGCAGGTGTTAATGCCTGATCTGGATGCCAATTGCTCGCTGGATCTGGGCTGCCCGCCCGATGCTTTTGCGGCTTTCTGTGATGCCAACCCGGGACGGACGGTGGTGGTGTATGCCAATACCAGCGCGCAGGTCAAGGCCAGGGCCGATTGGGTTGTGACCTCTTCGATCGCCCTGGAAATCGTTACCTACCTGCACCAGAGGGGTGAAAAAATTCTGTGGGGTCCCGACCGCCATCTGGGTCAGTACATACAGCAGCAAACCGGGGCGGACATGCTGCTATGGCAGGGTTCTTGCCTGGTGCACAATGAATTCAAGGCCGAAGAACTGGCTGACCTGAAAAAAGCCAATCCGCAAGCACGTGTGCTGGTGCACCCCGAATCGCCGACCTCGGTGGTCGCCCTGGCAGATGTGGTCGGGTCCACCAGCCGGCTGATCCAGGCCGTTACCGAATTGCCGGCGACAAGCTTTATCGTGGCAACCGACCAGGGCATCGTGCATGAAATGCAAAAACAGGCGCCTGAGAAAACTTTCATTGCAGCCCCCACGGCAGGCGAGAGCGCCACCTGCAAGAGCTGTGCCTTTTGCCCGTGGATGGCAATGAATGGGCTTGCCGGCGTGGCCAACTGCCTGCAAACGCATAGCGGACAAATCGTGCTAGATCCACAGTTGGGCTATCGGGCGCACAAACCCATCGGCCGCATGCTCGATTTTGCTGCTGCCTACAAAAAGAACATCCGGGCCAGCGGCGACCTAAGCCGCGATGTTCATTTATTTTCCCAGATCGGACCTGCATGATGAATGCCACAGCGCACGACTATGATGTGTTGATTGTCGGTGGCGGTCTGGCCGGCCTGTCGGTTGCACTAACCCTGCCTTGTAATATGCGGATTGCCATTGTCAGCAAATTGTCGCTGGAGACCACCGCCAGCAGCAAGGCCCAGGGCGGGATAGCGGCGGTGCTGGACGCCGAAGATCATACCGACAACCACATTCGCGATACGCTGGTTGCCGGCGCCGGCCTGTGCGATATGACAAGTGTCAGCCACATTGTGCAAGCCGCGCCGGCGGCGATCGACTGGTTAAGACGCCATGGAGTCCAATTTACCCTTGCTGGCCCGGATCAATTACATCTGACGCGCGAGGCCGGCCACAGTCATCGCCGTATCGTTCATGCAGCAGACAGCACTGGATCAGCGATCACCTCGGTGTTGCAGACACAACTGCGACAGCGGCCCAACGTGGACGTGTTTGAGCACACCGTGTGCGTCGATGCATTAATTACGCATGAATTAAATACGCGTGAGTTACTCTCGTATGGGCATGCAAATCGAACTGCCTGCCAGGGAATTGATGCCGTGGATATGGCCTCGGGTAAAACGTTAACCCTGACCGCCCGCCACACTGTCCTGGCCACGGGCGGACTGGGACAGCTGTTCCCCTATACCACCAACCCACCCACCGCCACCGGTGACGGCCAGGCCATCGCCTGGCGGGCGGGTTGCCGGATTGCCAATATGGAATTCATACAGTTTCACCCCACTGCCCTGGCATTGCCGAACGCTGCCTCCTTTTTGATCTCAGAAGCAGTCCGGGGCGAGGGCGGTGTGCTTGTGAACGCCGCCAAACGCCGTTTCATGCCTGATTATGATTCGCGCGCCGAACTGGCACCGCGCGATATTGTAGCGCGGGCCATCCACACTGAAATAACCAGGCAACAAGGGCAACCTGTATGGCTGGATATTTCCCACCGTCCGGCCGGCTTTATTCGCGAACACTTCCCCATGATTTACCAGACTTGCCTGGACGTGGGGCTGGACATCACCCGCCAAGCTATTCCGGTTGCGCCGGCAGCACATTACTCCTGCGGTGGCATCGTTACCGATTTGAGCGGACGCACCAATGTTGACGGTCTGTATGCTGTAGGCGAAGTTGCCGATACCGGCCTGCACGGCGCCAATCGGCTGGCCAGCAATTCGCTGCTTGAATGCATTGTGATCGGGCGAAATTGCGCACGAGCCATTATTGAGCAATGCAGTCAAGTGGGCCGTACGCAACCTGCCGGCTCAACAGCGTCGCTTGCCGACAACGGCCAGCAAGCGGTCAATGACGACCCTGATGTGTCTGCATTGGCTGATGAGTCTGTGATACCTGATGCAGCCGTTATCCGGCAGCTCATGGGGAAAAACATGGGCATCATGCGAACAGCGTCGGGCATTGGCCAGGCACTTGACCAGTTAGGACGGTGGCGCAGACTATTGGCACAAACACCGCAGGCCTGGACACCAACGCAACTGGATTTGCGCAATCGTCTGGACTGTGCCTGGCTGATCGCGGCATGTGCAGCCCAGCGCAAGGAAAGCCGGGGCCTTCATGCACTTGCCGATTTTCCCCGGATGCTGGCCGAACCCGGCCCCAGTGTGATCGGTCGGCCAGTGCAGCCAATGCCGGTACCTGCCGAAAGTGAGCCCGGCTAAGCCAACCGTCGTCAGTCAGGCGCGCGCCAGTTGCTGCACGGCTTGGGCCACCGGCGTGTCGCCCTGAGTCAGCTCAATAATGATCCGGTTTACTTCAGGATGTTCAATGATTTCGACCAGGGCCGCCGCGACGTCGGCACGCGGTATGCCGCCATAGGGAATGGCCAGACCCGCGCGTACGTTGCCGGTACCGGGAGTATCCAGCAATGTGCCGGGCCGCAGAATGACCCAGTCCAGATCCGTCGCTGCCAGATGCACGTCGGCGCGCTTTTTCACTGCCATGTAATTTTCAAAGGTCTCGGACATTGCCTTGCCGCGACCGGCCTCCGGGAACGCCGACACCAGGACAAAGCGCCGGATTCCGGCTGCCATGGCTGCCGCTACGGCCAGCGCCAGCCCATCCCCATCAATGGCGTTGGTCATCTGGGCTCCGCCCTTGCCGCCTGCCCCTGCCGAGAACACCACCGCATCGCTGCCTGCCATGAATCGGGCCAGCTCCGCTGTCTCCAATTGGAGCAGGTCTCCGTAGACGGGAGTCGCGCCCAGGGCTTTGAGTTCCTCTGTCTGCAGGGCATCCCGATGCAGCGAATGGGGCGTATGCCCGCGCGTGCTCAACTGCCGGGCAAGATGCCGAGCCACTTTTCCCGAACCGCCAACAATAAAAACATTTGTCATATTCTCTCCTTGTATGCGCCACTCAGGTAAAGCAACGACGGTGTACGCTGTACCAGCCAGTCCCAACACGGGTAACGTGGCCACGCAGACATGGACGCGCCACCGCTACCACATGCGGTCCACGCTTGCCTGCGCTTATCTGGCCGTTTTGAACACCTGGCCGTTATTGTCAACGATACCCCACCAGCGCAGGTTTTTTTGCAAATGGGTTCTGACCGCTTGCACGGCCTGTTCCGGCGCGCCGGCCTGGATGTGATCAATGATCTGCAAATGTTCGGTCATGGCCGGAATGATTCTTTCAGGCAAGGGGCGGCGCGAGTGCTGCATGACACTCAGGCGATAACGATTTTCGTCATAGACCGCCAGCGCAACCGGATTATTCAACGCTCCGGTGAGCCAGGCATGCAGTGACCAATCTACCTCCATCGCTTTCAACTGTAATTGAGCCGATATGGCGCCTTCTGAAGCCTGTTCCAGCACGCGCTCATGTTCCTGGCGCAAGTGAGCCAGCTCACGGTCCGGCGCCTGCTGCGCCAACAGACGGGCGCCTTCCTGGTCAAACAGATAACGCAGGTGAAAACCGGCATGCAGCGCCTCTGCGGTGGCTTCAAGGACCAGCACGCCGCGCTTGGGCAAAATCGAAACCAGTCCAGCCGCAGCGGCTCGCTTTACCGCTTCCCGCACGGGGGCCAGCGGCAGGCCGGTCACCTCAACCAGTTCTGATATCGAAATCATCTGGCCCGAGCGTATCTGACCACAAGCGAGCAAATCCCGAAAGGCATCAAAAGCCTGTTCCGCCAAAGACTGGTCCGAAGAGCGTGTGGGAGTTCGCATGGTAAGAGAGAGGCCTTTTAAGGGTTTTCACGACTATCGCATTTTAAGTCATTCTAATTATAGTTGAAATGTTATCTGACATTTCAGACGACATTTCACAGGTAACCAACAGGCTGGTGCACTCAACGGTGCTCCCGGGGAGTGGATCTAAAATGCGTATTATTTATCGAAGTCTCTTTTGCCAAGTGGTTGTGGCGTTGATTCTGGGCGCGATTATCGGCGTGTTCTGGCCACACTTTGGCGAGCAGCTCAAACCGCTGGGCGACGGCTTTATCAAGCTGATCAAAATGATTATTGCGCCTTTGGTATTTTGCGTGGTGGTGCACGGTATCTGCGGCAGCAGCGACCTGAAGAAAGTTGGCCGGGTAGGCGCCAAGGCCCTGCTGTACTTTGAGATCGTCACAACCTTTGCCCTGGCGCTGGGCATTGGCCTGGCCTATTTGTTCGAGCCCGGCCATGGCATGAACGTGGACACATCCTCACTGGACGCCGACGCGCTGGCGCCCTATGCGACCCAGGCTGAGCACGCAACAGATACGGTCAGCTTTCTGATGCGGGTGATTCCCAAAACCTTTACCGATGCATTTGCCTCCGGTGATATCCTGCAGGTGCTGCTCATTGCCATTCTGTTCGGAGCGGCGGTGGCCGTGATGGGGGAACGCGGGCGGCCGGTGGCGGCGCTGGTGAACCAGTTATCCCATGTATTTTTCAAAATCATCGGCTTTATCGTGCGCCTGGCGCCGCTGGGTGTATTGGGTGCAGTCGCGTTTACCGTCGGCAAATATGGCGTCGGAACGCTGGGCCAGTTGAGCATGCTGGTGGTCCTGTTCTATGTCACCTGCACGATATTTGTGGTGGTCATCCTGGGCCTGATTCTACGACTTGCCGGTTTCAATATTTTCAAACTGCTTGCCTATTTGCGCGAAGAATTGCTGGTGGTGCTGGGTACCGCATCGTCAGACGCCGTGTTGCCCCAGGTCATGCATAAATTGGAGCGAATGGGCGTAAAAAGCTCCACTGTAGGATTGGTGATTCCTACCGGCTACTCGTTCAATCTCGATGGATTTTCCATTTATCTGACCCTGGCTGCGGTTTTCATCGCGCAGGCGACCAATACGGCCTTGTCATTTACCGATTTGATTACGATCCTGGCAATTTCAATGCTGACATCCAAAGGCGCGCACGGCGTACCCGGCTCGGCCATCGTGATACTGGCAGCGACCCTGAGCGCCATTCCCGCGATTCCTGCTATCGGACTGGTATTGGTGCTGTCAGTTGACTGGTTCATGGGCATCGCCCGCGCCCTGACCAACCTGATCGGCAACTGTGTCGGTACGATCGTTATCGGTGCCTGGGAAGGCGATATTGACCGACAACAAGCACATAATACGCTCAATGGCCAGACTGGAACAAACGAGGATTAGAGGTAGCAACAAGCATGACACTCAGGAGTTTGACAATAGAGCCGCTGACACGCAGCGCCTTTGCGCCCTTCGGCCAGGTGATCGAGGCCAGCGAGGCGGCACAGCACTTTACGATCAACGACGGCAATACCGAACGCTACCATGATCTGGCCTTGC